>JALOMC010000197.1 GCA_025455665.1 Chitinophagaceae bacterium
TGGTGTTGTAGGTCTCATCTACAATGTTGGTTACTACGCCTGTCACCCATTCTGGTAGCGCCATCTGCTGCAAAATTTTTTGAAAGATAAGGGGAACCACCCCACCGCACAAAGACCGGCATCAGCCCACAGCTTGCCGGCGGCTATCGCTGCAGCTTGTACTTTCATACAAATAACCAAGCATGAAGACCTTTTACCTGCCACTACTCATGGCACTCTGCGGCCCGTTGGCCACTGTCGCTCAGCCTGCCGATACAGCCTGGCGCCCTTACAAGCATCCAAAGGGCCTGTTTAGCCTGCGCTACCCGCCGGGCTGGGCTACCCGCACCGATGACAATGGCCGTGTCTTCTTTACCTCGCCACTTCAAACCGATACCGACAACTTTCGCGAAAATGTCAATATTTCAGCCGCAGCATCACCAGGCCTTACGCAGCAGGATCTGCTCAACGGCGTTGCCGACATCATAGCCGACATCAAAGCCAACATGAACGATTTTGAATTATTGGAACAAAAAACCTGGCCGCAAAGTGGCCTCAAGGGCCTACAAATCACCTACAAAGCCAAAATACCGTCCCTCGGGGAGTTCGACCTGCAGTTCGTGCAGCGCTTCTTCGTAAAAGGCCCTACCCTGTACACCATTACTTTTACCAGCCTCAGTTCCGACGCCAGCCTTCAGGCTAGTGGCATGCGCCTGCTCAACAGTATCCGCTTTTAAAGCATCTGATACCAGCTAAAAAAAAGGCGAACCACTTGTATGGTTCGCCTTTCAATTTTGAAACCACCGGTACAGCGCAGTTATTTTACTACGGCAGCCAGCACCTTGGCCTTTACCTCCTGCAGGTGTATCCTTTCTTGCGTCATCGTGTCGCGGTAGCGAATGGTCACCGTGTTGTCTTCCTTGGTTTGGTGATCCACCGTTATAGCAAACGGCGTACCTATCGCATCCATGCGGCGATAGCGCTTGCCTATGCTGTCCTTTTCTTCATAAAAGCAATGAAACGACGACTTGCATTCGTTGATCAGGTCGCGGGCTATTTCCGGCAGGCCGTCTTTTTTGGTCAGCGGCAGCACTGCCAGTTTAGTCGGCGCCAGGTTGGCTGGTATTTTCAGCACCACACGGCTGTCTTCGCTGCCATCTTCCTTGGTCCACTTTTCTTCGGCATAGGCATTGCTCAGGGTAGCCAGCACCAGTCGGTCCAGTCCTACCGATGTTTCAATCACATACGGCACATAGTTCTGGTTGATTTCGGTATCAAAGTATTGCTGCTTCTTTTTGCTAAACTCCTGGTGGCGGCCCAGGTCGTAGTCGGTACGGCTATGAATGCCCTCTAGTTCCTTCCAGCCAAACGGGAAGTTGAACTCTACGTCCACCGCTGCATCGGCGTAGTGCGCCAGCTTCACATGGTCGTGGTACTGCAGCCGCTCAGCCGGAAAGCCCATTACTTCCTTGTGCCACTTCAGCCGCTCTTCTTTCCAGTGTGCATACCATTCTTTTTGGCTGCCGGGGCGGATGAAGAATTGCATTTCCATCTGCTCAAACTCCCGCATACGAAAGATGAACTGCCGGGCTACAATCTCATTCCGGAATGCCTTGCCGGTTTGTGCAATGCCGAACGGAATTTTCATCCGGCCGGTCTTCTGCACGTTCAGAAAATTCACAAAAATGCCCTGCGCCGTTTCGGGCCGCAGATAAATCGTGCTGGCCTCATCGGCCACGCTACCCAGTTCGGTGCTAAACATCAGGTTGAACTGCCGTACATCGGTCCAGTTGCAGGTGCCGCTCACACTGCACTTCATGTTATTGTCTACTATCAGTTGCTTCACGCCGGCCAAATCGTCGGCCGCCAGCAATTGCTCCATTTGCGCAATCAATGCATCGGCTTTCGCTGTGTCGCCTTCCGCCTTCAGCTTTTCCGCATGCGCTTCTATCAAATGATCAACCCGGTAGCGCTTCTGGCTATCCTTGTTGTCTATCATCGGGTCGCTGAAGTTGTCTACGTGACCACTGGCCTTCCAGGTGGTGGGGTGCATAAAAATGGCCGCATCAATGCCCACAATATTGTCATTCAGCTGGGTCATGGTTTTCCACCAGGCATCCCGGATGTTCTTTTTCAACTGGGCACCCTGTTGGCCATAGTCGTATACCGCCGCCAGGCCGTCGTATATCTCACTGCTCTGAAAAATATAGCCATACTCTTTGGCGTGGCTGATCAGGTTTTGGAAGGTATTTGCGTCGTAGCTCATGCAACTAATGTGATAATGTGATGATGCGATAATGTGATAAATGGGTAACAACCGCCGCACAGCAACCCAAAAAAAATGCCTGCCGGCGGGGCCGCAAATATAAGCCCACCCACACAGACGGGTAATACAATACCGGGGGCTGTCGGCATCAGTGCATGGCCCGGCAGTTGTTCGCTCCCTTCTGGGCTCGCTATCGCTCGGCCCCGGCGCTACCCGCCGGGGGCTTCGGCCTGCGGCCTCACCCGCCAGGCAGCGCAGCCCATCAGCCACCTGCACAGGACCGGCACCCACACCAGCAGCGCATGCCGCCTCCCATCAGCCTGCCAACGATGGAGCCATTTGGCGCCGCTACCAAAAAAAAGCCGGCCTCCTGGGCAGGAAGCCGGCGTGCATGGGGAACGAGCTAAGAGGTGTGGTGTGGTGATGATTTCGCAGGCACTAAACGCCTTTGGTAGCTTTTTTAGTGTAGGGGCCACGGGTATTCATGCACCCGATTGCGCTACGAAAGTAGCAGGCCGCCTATTACCCGATTGTTAAGTTCCACCTAATAAAAAATTTAATCAGCAGTGCATGTATGTACTTGTTTTTTAATTGCTTACGCAGCCTGTACCTTTTGCTCAAAATATGCTTTTATGCCCCAAAAAAAATCTCACTTATTGGGTAGCCTGTGCTGCATACTTTGCTTGTTCAGCTTTGCTGCCCTACCAGCACATGCCCAATTGCCCGACCAACCTTGTCCGCCCGGCACCCGATGCATCAGCGTAACGGGCAGCGCCGAAACCGAAGTGGTGCCTGATATCATTATTGTGAGCGTTACCCTGCGTGAATACAACCGCAGCCGCGACGAAAAACTCGACCTTGCTACCATCAGAGAACAGTTTTTGGCCACCTGCCAGCAGCTGGGTATTGCCGATAGCAATATCGCCATTGGTAGCTACCGTGGCAGCCAATTGGATTTGTACAAATCGAAAAGGCAGCAAACCAGCCTGACCGCCAACCTGACCTACGAAATACGACTGCAACAGATGAAGCAGGTACAGCAGCTGGCTGATGCACTGGACGACCGGTCGACGCAATACTTTGCCATCGCCCGCCTCGACCACACACAAATGAGCAGCCTGCGCCGCCAGGTAAAAGCAGAAGCCGCCAAAGTAGCCAGGCAAAAAGCCGCCTACCTGCTGGAAGCAGTGGGCGAAAAGCCGGGCCAGCTACTTAGCCTGACAGAGCCTGCCGAAGCCTGGAATGCCCCAATTATGCCCAGCCAGGGTCGGTTTTCCAACAATGCATTTATCGGTGGCGATTTTGCCGGTGCAGCCGATGGAGATAATATCTTCTTCAAGAAGATAAAAATCCGCTTCGAGATAAATGCAGTGTTCAGTATTCTGTAAAAGTGGATGGCCCCCATTCATTTTTTCTGATATAGCGTCTGTATTTGTGTAGCTTTACTGCTCCCAAACAACCAACCTACCATGCGGCTCATTTATATCGCAGGGCTCTTATTGCTTTGCTCAAAAAGCTTTGGCCAACTCCACTTCGCTCACCTTACCATGCACACAGCCTGCCAGCAGGCCGCAGCCGAAAACAAGCTGGTGATGATAGTAATACACAGCAAAACATGTGAACAATGCAATGAAGTAGCTAACGCCGGTCTTCAAACTGCTGCTGCCAGCCAGCTACAAGGGTTGGTAATCCCCATCATTATTACACCCGATTCAACCGAGTACTCCACCATCGTCAGCCGATATCTGCCGGCGCAGCGCAGTTTTGGGGTTTTGTATTTGAATGGCAGGCAGGAATTGGTACACTTCTGGAATAAATCGACCACCGACCCCAAAGCCTACATTGATGAAACATGGCTGGCCATTCGTAAGCAAAATGGAGGATTGAACCAATTAGATCAGTTGTCAAAAAAACTGGCCGCAGCGCCTGCCGATGATAGCACCGCTGTTAAGTTATACCAGCTTCGTGCCACACTGCACCTGGACACTGCCAACCGGCGAATGGCCGATGAATATGCCCGAGCTGTTGTTCCGGCATGGAAAGATTCTTTCGCTATCATTTCCACACTTATACAGCTACGCCCTACACTTGGCAGCTTTGCCGATTCCGTTATGAGGCAGGTGAATCCCAAAATTTTTTGGCAGGCTTGGCAACGGTTGCCCTTACCGATGAGAAATACAATCAATGCAGAAATCATCAGTCATACCATGTCAAAAGCTATCAGCACCAAGGATAAGTACCTCGCCGATCGCTGTGCCCGCTTTGCTGCCAGTACAAAAATAGCAGGCAGCACCGACTCAAGACAGCACACGTATACGATGGTAATGGCTCAATTTACCAAACAGACCGGCGACACCACCGCGTATTTGCAACATATGAAAGCTGCCATGAACTTTTACCTGCGCATGAAGCCCGACTCACTGGCTGCTGTTGACAAAAAAATGATGGATAGTGTGCTGACAAAAAGACTAAAGGACAAGGCGAATATCACCAGGCATGGAGATACCTTGCAAGTAAGTGTCAAGCAGGTATCGCAAGGCTTTTTGCATGCATCCAGCATCGAAAGGTTTTGTAGCGACGTATATGCTATGCGTCCACACAGCGAGCAAAGCGAGATGGCCATTGGTTGGGCGGAACATGGATTGAAATTGATGTCGTCTCCCACATTGCTGCACACCTATGCCAAGCTTCTATACATGCACGGACGGCAGCAAGAAGCTATAGCGGCGCAAAAAAAGGCCACGGAAATAGCCATGAACAGCTCCTCAAAAATGGCAGGCCCTCGCTACAGTAGCATCTTGCACGATATGCAGGCTGGCCGGCCACTTCAAGAGTAGCAAACGCTATCAATGCCCCATGCGCACCTGCATGTCTTCCAGCGCTACGCCTTTTGTTTCGGGCATCATAAAGCGTACAAACAGCAGCTGCAACACCATCATGCCGGTAAAAAACAAAAAGATGGGGCCACCCCCGAATGCCGAGGCCAGCAT
>JALOMC010000198.1 GCA_025455665.1 Chitinophagaceae bacterium
AAACGCGGTGCTTCGGTTTGGAACATCTACCGCATGCTGGCCAATGGCCGGCAGGAAGAAGTAAAATTGGTATTCGGCAAAATGCGGCTGCCAGAAGACTTTGCCGGCCGCATCAGTAAGCTCATTTATCAGGACTCGGCTACAGTGGCCGCCTTTATCAGCAGCGAAGATAGCTTGCGGCCGTACGGAGTAACGCCAGCCACGTTCATGACCGCCTTGACGCAAAATACCTACCGCATTTACTGGACAAGCAGCATTGGCGGCCTGTTCAAAAAGCTGGCCACCAGTACCGACCAATGGTGGCAGCAAAACGATCGCAAGGCCAAAGCTGCACAGTTGGGTTTTTCGCCTGCCGAGGTGTACATCATAGCCAGCATAGTAGAAGAAGAAACCAACAAAGCGGCCGACAAGCCGCTGGTAGCCAGCGTGTACATCAACAGGCTGCGCAGAGGCATGCCGCTGCAGGCCGACCCGACTATACGCTATGCCCGCAAAGACTTCATCAGCAACCAGGTCACCTACAATCAACTGAAAACCGCTTCGCCCTACAATACCTATCTCAACAAAGGCCTGCCACCCGGCCCCATTTGTATACCCAGCCTGGCCACATTGGATGCTGTGCTGGAAGCGCCTGCCACCAACTATTTGTATTTTGTAGCCAGCGCCGATCTCTTGGGAGGGTCCGTCTTCAATGCTGACTACAATGCCCACCTGAAAGCGGCCGATGAATACCAGGATAGCCTGCAAGCATGGCTGGCCCGCAAGGCTGCCAAAAAAGCAACACCGTGATTAGCCCCGAGCATTTTGCTGCATGAAAAGAAAACTCATCACCCTGCCTCCCATTGCCTACTTGCTGCGCACCAGCAAGCGGGTCACCTTGCCGGGTTTTGAAGGAATACCAGTGTACGATGTGCTTCACTTCTTTTTTCAGCAGGTGCGCAAAATTGGCTTTAGCGAAAGAGCCGCTGCCATTTCATTCAACATTGTAATGGCGATTCCGGGTGGCCTCATTTTCCTTTTTACACTGGTGCCTTTTTTGCCAGCCAGTATTGGCTTCAAAGACCAGCTGCTAACCGCCCTTGATGATGTGCTGAGCAACCGGCAGGTGTACGACCTACTGGCCGGTGTGATCAACGATTTTTTTGCCACCGAACGAAGTGGCCTCATGTGGCTGAGTGTTGCATTTATCATTTTCTTCAGTTCCAATGCCATGATGGGCATTATGAACACTTTCGATAAAAGCTATTTTGAGGGACGCAGCACCCGGTTTATGGCCAAGCGCTGGACCGCCTTCCGGCTCACTTTTTTACTGGTACTGCTTATTATAGCCAGCATGCTGCTGCTGGCTACGCAAGGCAATTTGAAGACGCTGATTTTGAAGCAACTCGGCTGGGATAACCCTCTTATAGTGCATTTTGTGAACTATAGCCGGTGGCTCATCATACTGGCACTTACCTATTTCACCATTGCCTTCATCTATCGCTACGGCCCCGCTGTAAAAGTAAAATGGAGCCTGCGTTCGCCCGGCGCCGTACTTGCTACTTTACTTACCATTTTCGTTACATGGCTGTTTTCTATCTGGGTCAATAATTTCAGCCAGATCAACAAAGTATACGGCTCAGTAGGCACGGTCATCATCCTGATGAATATTGTGTATATCAACTCCTTGATTCTCATCATCGGGTTCGAAATCAATGTGAGCATTGCCTCCATAAAAGCACACAGCCGGCGCCGCATTTTGGTAGAAAATGAGGAGGCTTCTTTCAGCCAGCCCTGAACGCTTTTGCTTTCTCCTTGTTAAAATGTGTGTGCCAATACAGCACCAGCCGATTGGGCTGTTTAGTTTTATTGTCAGCTTATTGTTCACCCAAACAAATCAGTGTATGCAAAAACTGAGTCTCTTCCTTGTAGCAGGTGCCCTGGCTTTCTGGTCGTTCGCCCCTATTGCCAACTTGTCGGTGGGTAGCAAAATGCCCGATGTAGGCGGCATTGCCATGAAAGATGTATCGGGTAAAGACGTGACCCTTCAACAGTTGAGTACCAAAAGCGGTCTGCTGGTAATGTTTAGCTGTAACACCTGCCCCTATGTGGTAAAAAATGAACAACGCACCAGCGAGATACTGCGATACGCCGCCAGCAAAGGGCTGGGTGTAGCGGTACTAAACAGCAACGAAGCTTACCGGAATGGTGAAGACAGCTACGATGCTATGAAGGAATACGCCAGCAAACAGCAGTACAACTGGGCCTATGCGGTTGATAAAAACCATGTGATAGCAGATGCATTCGGGGCCAGCCGTACACCAGAATGCTTTCTGTTTGATGGAAATGGGACACTCATTTATCACGGCGCCATTGATGATAGCCCCGCCGATGCCGCTGCTGTAAAACGCCAGCACTTGCGCATCGCTATCGACGAAATGAGCAATGGACAGTCGGTTTCTACTGCCACCTCTCGTTCAGTTGGCTGCGGCATCAAGCGCCTTAGCAAGCCATAAACTGTATACACGCATCAACTTCCAACAAAGCCATGCATCATTTAATGCATGGCTTTGTTGATGGCATCCAGCAACGCCTGTTTTGACAAAGAAGCTTCATAAAATGCCCGGTAGCCCGTTCGGACATTGCAGATAAGGGTGGCAGGTATGGCCCCGCTCCAGGTGCTGTCAATCAGCGGACAGTAGTAATCTGCATCCGTTTCATCCAGCCAAAAGTGCCGGGCATTCCATTGCTTCTTGGTAATAAAATCTTTTAGTGCCCCACTTTGAAAAAGCGAACGTGTATCCTGACTCACCAGCCATAACTGTACGCCTGCACTGTCTAATTGCCTGGTTACCTCTATAAAATGTGGCAACTCGTCGATACATGGCTTGCACCAGGTGCTCCAGAAATTCAACACCACTACCCCCTTTGTTGTGCGTACACTATCCAGTAGAGCTGGCATTTTAGTAGGCCGAATACCCTGCCCCCCGGCCAAATTGGCCAGGCACAGCAGCCCCAGTAGTATTCCCAGGCTCACCGATATCCTGCTCATAGGTCTTCCTTTTTAGTTGGGTCAAATCCCCAGCTTTCTTCTAACAGCCGGCGCTGCTCCCCCACCAGTTTTGCCTGCTGGTAGTGCCCGGCTACCTGCCGCTGCCTAAAGGCCTCGTACACCGTCACTGCACAGGCTACCGAAATATTTAGACTTTGGATAATGCCCACCTGCGGGATGATAAAATTGCCATCGGCTGCCGCAATGATCTCCTCGCTGCAGCCACTATGCTCATTGCCAAATACCAGCGCTACCGACTGCGTAAGGTCCAACTGATACAGGCCTACAGCATTGGCGGCCAAATGGGTGGTATAAATGCGGCTGTAGCGCTGGCGCAAAGCCTGTATACACTGCTCCAGGTCGTCGAACTGGTGTACCGTCAGCCATTTGTGGGCGCTACTGCTGCTTCGCCGCCCCCATTTCTCGTGCCGTGGCATCCGTGTGGTTAATACGTACACCTCTTGTATACCGACTGAATCGCAGGTGCGCATCACCGCACTAATGTTGTGCGGATCGAATACGTTTTCAAGCACTACTGCCAGGTCGGGCTGCCGATGATCAAGCACACGGGTCAGTTTCTGGCTTCTTTCGGGCGTCATAATTACTGCAAAATAAAGCCGCCGGCAGTACGAATACTACCGGCGGCGAATATCAAGTCCTTACCGACTTGTATTTATAGATTAATGTAAAAGCCCAAGCTGGCACCGCGGTTAGCTACTCTACTGTTGCCACGAGCTATCAATGTATAATAGCGGCCTGGTGTACCTACAAAGCCGGTTATCCAATTATTTCGACCGGTGCCAGTGGTATTGTATGGATTGCTGCCGGGACCCCGGCGGATTATATCGAATGTATCAGCGGTGCTGTACACTCGCATTTTCACAAACTCTGATGCGGTTTTATAAGTCACGTTGCTGGCGATTTCTCTGTTTTCACGCCGGCTGAAAATACTGATCGTGTCGCGGTTGTGGATGAGTAAGTGTACCAGGCGAATAGAGCACATGGTATCGTACACCGGATCAATTTTATCCTCAATTACCCACAAATCGCGGTTATTAAAAGTGTCGCAAATAAAGGCACTATAGTACTTACCAGCTGCTAGGTCCATACGTTTGACTACCAGCGTATCACCTGCACTGGGTCTCGGAAGATTTGCCACCTGCCTTGCCAGCACTATCCGGAAGTCGAACGAGCCAACCGGCTGCAAGCTATACACGCTGGGGCCCGGCCAGTTACCCCCATAGCTGATGGGGTTGCCATTCAGCTTAAAAGTATCGCGGTAGATGTAAAAGTGCTGCCCGCTGGCCAATGATGGGTTGGTAGTAGTAACCGCCGGAGTAAGCCAGGGATAGACATGCAAAAAGCGGACATTGGCGCTGGTAGCAGGATCATAAAACTCAGTTTTCCGCAGCTCGTCCAGCTGTGTTTTTTCGCAAGCGCTGATAGCAAGGGCCATGCCCAGCATGGCAGCTCCCAGCTTTAGTATATTGTTCATTTTCATGACTTGTCGTTTTGGAAATGCTTACAAAAATTAATTCTGCTGGAACCAAACGGGTTTGGTATGGTAATCGGGGTCGAAGCCGCCGATTTTTCTCAAAGCTTCTGCATTCCACAGGTACTCACTGTTGAAGCGAGGACGCACACGGTTAGCAAACTTGCCATTGTTATCGGGGAAAAAGTTGGCAAGGCTAAAGCCTTTGTAAATGTTTACCGTATCCCAGTTGTGGCGGCGCATATCGGTATAGGTTTCTTCCCAGCCGTGGCCCCACAGGGCAATGTACTTTTGCATCATTATTTGCTGAAGGGTCAGCGCATCGGCAGCAGTGGGCACAATGTTGGGGTTGCTCAGGTAAGCATCTCGCTGGGCCGTGGTAAAGCGAGTGTAGCCGGTAAAATGCGTACTCAACTGATCAAACGAAGCCTGGATACCGGCGCGGTACGATTGGAGCGCTGTAGCCATGTCACGCTTTTTAAAGGCGGCTTCTGCTTTCAGAAACTGTAGTTCCGTATAGGTAAGGATGGGGGTAAATGATGCATTCTTGAAGAAAGTGCGGCAGGTGTCGTCCAACGCAGGTGCATTGTTATTGGCAGCGGCACTGGTGGGCTTAAAGCCCCACAGGTTAGCAGTACGCGTTTGTTGTGTGCCTGTCTCGCCTACGCTGGGCACTACACCCCTGAACTGTCCGTCGAGACTGGGTGTAAA
>JALOMC010000199.1 GCA_025455665.1 Chitinophagaceae bacterium
CAGAACGCTATCTACTGCCGGGGGGCGGTTGGCCGCCATAGCGCTGGCATAATATTGGCGGGCAGCCCGGTGTTCCTGGGTCGATTGTTTGATATTGCCAGACCGTATCATGGCGGTTACCCGGCACCATTGCGGCGTCCGGGTATTGGTCATGATGCTTTGGTAAAGACGTAGTGCCCTGTCATCGGTTTCATCTGTGGGCGCCTCCAGGTTATACAGTTGCTCGGCCTGCCTGAATACCGATTGCCAACTGGCAGGCGACTGGGCCTGCAGCCAAAGGCTACCCACCAGTAGGGCAGGCAGCAATGTTGTACCTCGCAATAGCCGCATGGTTCAAAAGTAATGGCCCTTCGCAACGAAGCCCGCCGTCGATAAAAATCGAGGCAGGCTTCAGCCGTGGCCATTCGTGGCACTATAGGCTTTTTGTCAGAATAATCATAGGGGGGCGCTTTTCGCGGGCACGTTCACTCCTGATCAGACTAACCAGGGTGCGCAGCTCTACCTGGCGCTGCGCCGTACCGGTTACCCCGGGGGTAATCACTTCGCGGCCTAGTACGCGGCTGGTGCGCCGCCTGTTCAGTTCGTTTTGCAGCGATAGGGGTATGTCGGAGCGGCGTTCGTAGTATATCACGCGGATGTCAATCTTGTTGAGAGCACGAAGGCTGGCATCATTCAGCCGGTAGTACATGGTCAGGGTACGCTCCGTGCCATTGGCCGGGCTTTGGCTGCCAAACAGGCCCGCATTGAAAGAAGCTTCCAAATCAATGGTACCAAGCCCTTTATTCACCAGCAACTTATCCTGAATAACACCGGCTATGTCATCGTTGCCATCTGCATTCAGGTCAGTTTCGTCAAACATGCAACCGTCATCATCATCGTCGTCATCTTCACTGCAAGGTGGGCGCAGGCTGGGGTTGGCATTATAAATAGGGAAAGCCGTATCGGCCACCAGCGGAGTGGCTTCAATAGAATAAATGCGGTCTTCATAATCTACACCGCTTACCACCAACCTTACACTATCGGTAGCACGATTGCTACCGGTGGGCACATAGTACACTTTGTAGCGAATACCTGTTTCGCTGGCTGCCAAATTGATGCGCCCTGTGGCCGAGTCGATACTGAGGCCCTTGGGAATGGCGATAAAGTAGCCGGGAGCAGTAGGCCGCGTGGTAGGATTGATAAGATTGGCGGCGGCGGTACTGCGTAGGAAAAAAATACTGTCGCTATAGGTAAGCCTGATAGCACCGACGGGGTTGGGGTTGCCGTTATTGGGGTTGCCCACTTGCTTTTGGCAGGCTACCAGCGCTACCAATAGCACCGGCCACCAGCGGCTGGTGGAAACAAACAATTTCATCAGGGGGTTGCTTTTGTAAATGAGTACCCGCCGGGCGAGTATTGTAACCACAAAAAGAGGGGCAAAATGTTTTTTCAGCCTCCGAAAGGTTCTCAATATTCCGAACGGTTATGAAAAACATGCCATGTGGCTGTTTTGTTAAGACTTTTGCCAAAAAAAAAGACGCCTGCATTGAGCAGGCGCTTTCTATTTGGTCCGGGCGGAGGGACTCGAACCCCCATGCCTCGCGGCGTCAGATCCTAAGTCTGATATGTCTACCAATTTCACCACGCCCGGCGGCGGGCGGCAAAAATAGGGGGATTGGCGCAAAATGGCTATTCATCAGGCCTGCCGCACAATATCGGCACCCAAAGCCTGCAGTCGGGTATCGATGTATTGATAGCCACGATCTATTTGCTCTATGTTTTGAATGGTGCTTTTGCCCTGGGCACTCAAAGCTGCTATCAGCAGGGCTACACCCGCCCTTATATCGGGGCTGCTCATGGTAATGCCACGGAGCGGCTGGCTGCGCCCGAGGCCAATAACAGCAGCCCGGTGCGGGTCGCACAAAATAATCTGGGCACCCATGTCTATCAGCTTATCGGTGAAAAACAACCGGCTTTCGAACATTTTTTGATGGATGAGCACACTGCCCCGTGCCTGGGTGGCTACTACCAGCAGTATGCTCAGCAAATCGGGCGTAAGGCCGGGCCAGGGATGGTCGTAAATGGTCAGTACGCCACCATCCATAAAGGTTTGTATTTCGTAGCTCTCCTGCTCGGGCACTACTATGTCGTCGCCTTCAATGTCAAACCTGATACCCAACTGCCGGAACTTGTCTGGGATAATACCGAGGTGTTCCACTCCGCAGTCTTTAATACGAAGATGGCTTTGCGTCATAGCAGCCAGGCCAATAAAGCTGCCAATTTCAATCATATCGGGCAGCATGCGGTGCGTGGCCCCACCCAGTTTTTCTACCCCGGCAATGGTGAGCAGGTTGCTGCCAATGCCGCTGATGCGCCCACCCATGCTATTGATAAGCCGGCAAAGCTGCTGCAGGTAGGGCTCGCAGGCAGCATTGTAAATGCTGGTGGTACCGGGCGTAAGAGCCGCTGCCATTACAATATTGGCAGTACCGGTTACGCTGGGTTCATCCAGCAGCATATAGGTACCCTGCATGGCACGGCCTTCCAGGTGGTAAAAGCCATCCTCGGGGTGGTAGGTATAGGTGGCCCCTAGTTTTTCAAACCCGACAATATGGGTATCGAGGCGGCGGCGGCCAATTTTATCGCCACCGGGCTTGGGCACAAATGCCTTTTTGAAGCGGGCCAGCATGGGGCCGGCCAGCATGACACTTCCGCGCAGCCGGCCACTTTTTTTGTGAAAAGTAGGACTGTGGAGGTAGTCTTCATCCACTGCATCGGCCGTAAAAATGCAGGTGTCGCGTTGAGGGCGCTCCACTTTTACCCCCATATCCTGCAGCAGCTCTATCAGCAGGTTCACATCCAGTATATCGGGTATGTTGGAAATAGTAACCGGCTCGGCCGTCAGCAACACCGCCGAAATAATTTGAAGGGCTTCGTTTTTGGCACCCTGGGGCACAATGCTGCCACTCAGTTGCCGGCCGCCATGTACTACAAACTGACTCATGCAAATACCAGCGCAGGGAATAGCGCCTGCGCTGGCAGCGAAATTGTGGCAGCATTGGCGTTTCTAAAAAATAATTTCATCCCCCGCTCTTCTGCTATTTACAACCACCGGTTGACAAAGAGCTGTTTGTTGCTTACATTGCTGACATCAAAAAACTCTTTCATGCAAAAACCATTCATTTCCCGCCTACTGATGGCCCTGCCGGTATTTGGTATGGCTGCGCTGAGCTTTGCAGCCTGCGAGTCATCGTCTTCTACCGAAACGACCACCACTGATACCGCCACGCAGGTGAGTGCTGCCCCGGCCGATACTACCAAGCCGGCCGATACCACTGCAGCTGCACCCGGCGATACTATGCTGGAGGGTAATACCAGGCCTGTGGTACCCGGCAAACCTGCCACCAGTGCACAATAGTGGCGCCTGTATCATCAAAAGAGAGGGTAAAAAAACAAGTTGTAAAACCACTTGCCTAACCGGCAGGTGGTTTTTTTCGTCGTAGCTTTTTAATGCTCAATTTCAACTGGTATGATGGCCGCTGGGTCTCGGTCAGTCGCCTTACCAGCCAATGCTCTATTCGGTGGTGGGCAGGTATCAGAAACGAGGCAATAGACACGAAAATGAGCAATTCGTATACCGGGTTGTGATGCGTCAGTTCTGCCACCTGCGGATGTAAAAGCAGGGTAAGAAATTCGAAAAGAAACAGCAACGAAATGATACCGGCAAAGCGAACCACCCGGGCGTTTACCCGCTTGCGACTCAAAAAAACAGTGAGCAGAAAAAAAGCCGGAATAAAAATGCTGATAAACAAGTACTGCAGCTGCTGACTCCGTTCAATGGCGGCCTTCTCTCTTGCTTCGGCCTGTTGGCGCTGGCGCTCTTGCTCGTTGGTCGACAGGATGAGCGTTTGCCGGATGGTTTCGCGGCTAAATACGGAGTCTTTCAGCATTTGCACCTGCTGCAGCTGCTGCAATGCCATTACTTTGTCATCCTTTCTCAGGTAAAATTCGTACAAAAAAGTAGCGGCTTCCAGTTGTCTGGTCAACAGTTGCTTTTCATCGGCCTTTGCTTTTGCCTGCCGGGCATATTGCAAAGCCGAATCGGGCAGCTGCCGGGCCAGGTAGGTTTTTGCCAGCCCCAGCATCGCTTCGGTTTGCAGTTCCTCGTCTTCCGATTGGCGGGCTACCGGCAGCGCCATCCAATATTTTTCAGCGGCCAGCGCATACTGCTGCTGCTTGTACAGCGTATTGGCCAGGCCTACCTGGCTGATAGCCTGTAGCGAAGGCTCCTGCTGTGCCAGCGCCAGCTGCAATGATTGATTGAAATAATAAAACGCAGAATCAGCCTTTCCCATCCGATCATACAAGTCGCCGGTGTTTACCGCCAGGTTGTATTGCCAGTCTTGCAGGTTGTGCGCCTTCGAAATAGAATCGGCCCGCCGATAATACAGCAGGGCGTTGTCATACTCCGCATCGTAGGCGTAGGCAATCCCGATATTCATGACAGTACTGGCCAGGCTGCGTGGCTCCTGCCATTGCTCTTCCAGCCGCAGCTTTTGCAAGTACAAGTCCAGTGCCTGGCTATAGTTGCCAATGCGCAAAAACACATTGGCCATCATCCCCAGCGCCTTGGCTTCGCCACGTTGGTATTTTATGCGGTGTGCCAGGTTCAGCGCTTCGCTGGCCTTGGCAAGCGCAGCTTTAGGATCGTAACTATTGGTCACATCTGCCCATTGCCACAGCAGATTTACCCGGTCGGTATCTGAGGTGGCCACTGATAGCAGGTTGGCCAGGCTATCAGCTTTGCGCTTTTGTGCAAATGCCACGCTGACAGAAAGAGAAAACAAAACCGAAAACAGGGTAAGGCGAAAAAGCATGCGCTCAGATAAATGGTTGGCTTGCGATGAAAATAGAAAGAAGCCGCGGCTTGCCAAGTGAAAAGTTTATTCCGGTCGGTCATATAAGCTTGTTGCCGTATTTATTTTCAGTTACCTTCCTACTGGCGAATCCCTTTATTTACCCTTTCACATGAAACTATTTTCAGTCATTTGAAGAAACGGGACGGTTTGTTTCGCGATATCCGCAGATCTCTAGCCTTAAATGGAAGACAAACTTCCAATACAGTCTGCTCGTCCACTACTCTGTCCGGTGAACTGCAC
>JALOMC010000200.1 GCA_025455665.1 Chitinophagaceae bacterium
CTCTTTGCCTCTCAACAATTCTGCCAGCTCACCGCTCAGGGTATCTAATGCTTGCCGGTTGCTCACCATTTCTTCGGCGGCCTGGCTGAGCTGCTGGGTACTTTCAGCTATCTGCCGCTCCAGGTTAAATACCTGTTGTTGTTTAAAGTTTTGCTCCTGCTCCAGCGAGCCGATTTTGCTTTGCTGCCTTGTCAAGGCCAGGTTGCCCTCATTGTATTCGCCGGCGGCCTGTTGGTATTCGGCTTCTGCCAGTTTATAATAGTCCTCTTTGGTTTGTATAGTGGCCTGCAATTCCTGCAATTGGTCATTCAGCTGCTGCAGTTTCTCCCGCACATCTGCTATCGCATCGTGCTGGTCTTGCAACTGTACTTCGTAGTTTTCCAGCCGGGCCAATGCTGTTTGCTGCGTTGCCAGCAGGTTTTCCTTTTTGTTTTGCGCAGCAAACACCGCATTGGTCAGTTGCAGTATTTCCTGCTCAGTTTGCCGGATGGCATTTTCTTTCAGCTGCTCGTTGAAGCCTAAAACTTCCGCATGCTTTTTACTGATGCGTTGTTTCAGGTCATCTATCACCAGCGATTGCTCGTCTATTTCAGCCTGCAGCTTCTCCAGGTTTTTGGCCCGCCCAATCTTTTTGCCTTCAAACAGGCCTACACTGCCGCCGCTCAGGGTGTATTTTCCTTTCACATACTTCCCCGTTTTCTCCAGCACCACGTGCCCGGTGCTGGCCTGCAGCACGGTTTCGTCTTCGGCTATAAACACATTGCCCAGCAAGTGCAAGGCAAGGTTGCGATAGCGGGCATCCACCTCTATTACATCCATAGCAGGTAGCGCTCCGGGCAAAAACAGGCCATGCGCCGTGTTTTCCTGCTTTCGGTCGGCTTCTACAAACGCATTGATCTGGTCCAGCAAAAAGAAATTGGCCTTGCCCTTTTGGTGCGCATCCAGCAGATTCACTGCTTGCATGCCTTCTGTCAGGTCGCCCACCACATAGTAGTTCAGGTAGGGTTCCAGCACGTTTTCTACAGCGGCCCGGTATTGTTCTTTTACATAAATGATGTCGCTGAGAATGGGTGCCTGGTGCGACCACTGTGGGTTGTTGTGCAAAAACTTCACCGAATCGGGATAGCCTTCCATGCTATCGATCAGGCTTTTCAGCAGATCAAATTCATTTTTCTTTTGGTCAAACCGGCGGTTCTCTTCTATCAGTTGGCTGCGCAGCTTTTCCATTTCGCCCTGCCCGGCCAATATCTGCTCCTTGGTTTGCTCATGCTGCATCCGCAGCTGCTCCAAAAATTGCTTCTTGTCTTTTTCTTCTGCTTCCCGCTGTTCCTTTTCCCGTTCTGCCTTTTGTATTTCAGCCCGGCGCTGCTCTTGTTCCTCCTGCAGTTGGATGATACTACGCTGCAGGTTGGCAATGCTGGTATCGGCCACAGCCACTTGCTTTTCGGCATCAAATTGGCTGCGCTGTAAGGCTTGCAAACTACCACGGGCCGCATCCAGCTCAGCCCGGCGACTGTCGTACACGGTTCGCTTTTCTTCCAGCACCGTCTTCAGCTCATCCAGGCGGGTTTGTAGTCCTGCCAGTTGCTCCCGCTCCCCTTCCAGTTGCTCGCTGGTGTAGGTCACACTATCTCGCAGGCTTTCCAGTTGGCCTTCGCTTTTCTGCAAAAAGTCCTGCAGGTTGGTTTCCTTTTCGGCCAAAAACTTCAGCTGCTGCTGCGCCAGATTTTTGTCGTTTTCCTTCAGCCGCAGGTTTTGTAGCAGTTGGTTGAAGGCCTGCTGCATGGCTTGCAGTGCCTTTTCCTGCTCTATAAAGCCCAGCCGGTCGGCTTCAATGGCTGCTTCTTCTGTAGCTATCTGGGCCTCCAGTTCTACTTTTTTATCCGTTTCGGCCTGTTGCTGCTCGTTTAGTTCGCGGTATTGCACGTTAAAGCCTTCCAGCGCTGCCTTGGCCAGTTCTACGCTTACTTCCTTGTAGTCCTTTTTGATCTCGTAGTACTTCTCCGCCTTCTTTGCCTGGTTTTCCAGCGCTTTCAGCTGGTTGTTTATTTCAAATAGCAGGTCTTCAATCCTAGCCAGGTCCTGCTCGGTGGCATCCAGCTTCAGCTTGGCTTCTTTCTTCCGGGTTTTGTAAATGCTGATACCGGCTGCCTGCTCTAGCATTCGCCGGCGGCTATTGTCCTTGTCGCGAATGATATCGTCGACCATGCCCAATTCAATAATGGCATAGCTATCTGTGCTGACACCCGTATCCAAAAACAGGTTCTGGATGTCTTTCAGTCGGCACTGCACGTCATTCAGGCGGTATTCGCTATCGCCATTTTTGTAAAAGCGACGGGTAATGGTGACGGTGCTGAACTCAGTGGGCAGCAAGTTGCGGGTGTTTTCGAAAGTGAGGCTTACCTCGGCCAAACCGCTGGCGCTGCGGCTACGGCTGCCATTGAAAACCAGGCTATCCAGGTTTTCACTTCGCAGGTTGCTGATCTTTTGCTCGCCTATCACCCAGCGGATGCTGTCTACAATATTGCTTTTGCCACAGCCATTGGGCCCAATGATGCCGGTGATGCCCTCATCAAAGTTTACAACGGTTTTGTCGGCAAAGCTCTTAAACCCCTTGATTTCCAAACTCTTAAGTCGCACAGTGCTCCCATTTATTGTTTAAACAGTACTACCAACACTGGCAGGCCGGCCCGGCACTACCATAGCCGCCAAAAATATCCTGCCTGCTGCTTTAGGCGGCCCTGTTCCGGCAGCATTTGCACCCATTTTATGCACGTTTTTTTCACAGCACCTGCCACAAGATCATCCCGCAGAAACCGCACAAAAAAGCCCACTGAAACCACATGTCGACATCAAGCAAAAGCGGTGGCGAATTGAAAAATGATCTTTATTTGGGGGGCACAAAAACAACACGCTCATGAACGGACCGCAACAGTTTGATTACCAACAATCGCCCGACTTGCTCGGGGCTGATGTTTTTCAGGAAAAAGCCGAATACGCCGGGTTTTGGCTGCGCTTTGCGGCGTATATCATAGATGGTATTTTGCTCTACATTGTCAACAGCATCTTCACTGCCATCATTGGTTTGAATGCGACCCTGCTGAACGATGCCGGCGAGTTTGCCTTTACCGCGGCTTACTGGTCCGCGCTGGGCCTCAGCACCGTGCTCAACCTTGCGTATTTTGCTTTGATGGAAAGCAGTGCATGGCAAGCCACGCTGGGCAAAAAAGCCTGCTCCATTAAAGTAACCGACCTATCGGGCAACCGCATCGGCATCGGCCGGGCTATTGGCCGTTATTTGGGAAAAATTGTGTCTACGTTCACCTTGCTCATTGGTTTCATCATGGCTGGCTTTACCGAGCGTAAGCAGGCCCTGCACGATATGATGGCCGGAACACTAGTGGTAAAAAGCTAAGTTGTCATTGGCTTGCATCGACTTAGTTTTGCTGCCCGCTGCCGCACACCGGTAGCGGGCATTTTTTTATGGCAGAAGACTTACAGATAGCAAAAGGAAGCAAAGCCGAGCAATACGAAGCACTGGTACCACAAATAGCCGCCTTGCTGGACGGCGAACCCAACCTGGTAGCCAATATGGCCAACATGGCAGCCGCACTGAAAGAACAGTTTGGCTGGTGGTGGGTTGGTTTTTACCTGGCCGATGGGCCCGACGAACTGGTGCTGGGCCCCTTTCAGGGCCCGGTGGCCTGCACCCGCATTCGCAAAGGCCGCGGGGTGTGCGGTAGCAGCTGGGCCAGCGCCAGCACCATCATTGTGCCCGATGTAGAGCAGTTTCCGGGCCATATTGCCTGTAGCAGCCTCAGCCGCAGCGAGATAGTTGTGCCGCTATGGAATGGCAAAGAGATAGTAGGCGTGCTGGATGTAGACAGCGAACACCTGGACCATTTTGACGAGACCGACAAACAATACCTCGAGCAAATTGTAAGGTTGCTCAGGTTCTGACGAAAAAACAAGCATGGTACAAGCGTATAACTTTCTGGCTGCGTGGCAGCTGTTCCCCGAAAAATGTGATTATCAATACGGCCAGATACCCAAGAGTGGCAACTATAAAATAGAAACCGATGACCGGCATCAACAATTGATTATCAGTATCAATTGGGTTTCGTTTGACAACAGTGCTTTCTTTAGCGAGTACCGCATCAGCCCCGATGGCGACTGGCATCCTTTTGACAACCAGGAACTGGCCGACGAAGCACGTGGCGAGTTTGTAAATGCCAGCTGCATGGAGCTGCACTTTCGAAAAGAAGGTGCCGATGTGCTGCTGGTGAAAAAAGAGATTTTGCCCAACGGCTACCTGAAAGTGACCCAACAGGGAAACCGGCCGGACAATGGCGAGCCTTTTAGCAACGTAGAAGTATACCACAAACAAATGAGTGTACTGCCCTACGCCAGCAGCGTGGGTAGCGTAGCCATCAGGCCCACCGAAGAGGGCATGATAAAGCACAAGGCCCTGCTGGCCATGGAGCAGCAAACCGATATGCAGCTGGACCAGATACGGCAGCAAATAGAACTGCTGGCTCGCCAGGCACAAGAACTCCGGAAACGTAAAGAGCTGAGTCTCATGATTTACGAGGCGAAGCTGAACTTTCAGCCGGTGATAGGCCAAACCTATTTTATGTACGAAAAACGGGATGGCAACTACCTGCTGAGCCTGGTAAGCCCCAAAGAATGGGGCGGCAGCGGCCCGTTCAAACAGTTTGTTTCGGCCGTAAAGTTGCTGGCCGACCACACCTGGATTGAAGTGGAGGGGTAAGCTGGAGGCCCAGGCACGGGTCAACGTTTAAGATGATTGTTTCCAATTTGTATTTGACGGGTGATGCGGTACTGCCGGGGGGCTGCCGCATGGAGGACACTACCCCGCAGCGCCGCCTGGCCGCAGGCAAGGCGAAGCGAGGAGTAGTGCCGACAGGCGGCTACCGCTGCCGGGTGCTGCACTGCTGCTGATTGCCCCACCTTTTTCCAACATTGGTTTGAGCGTATCGGCCACCAATACCACGCCATTCAATCTTCGCTGCAGCCAATGGGGGCACCCGGGGGCATCTCTTTGTGCAGCGTTGGCCTGGCCTTTTCTGGCGCTTTTATGCGCTCCAGTGCCAGTTGGTAGTGTGCCTTTCTTTTCGGTACCGGTGGCTGTCTTTAGCCGGGCACCCAGCCAGCCTTTCAGGCCATCCAATTCGGCCGCCAGCAGTGCCCTTGCTTCGTAACCGTTTTCCTCATTTACACTGGCAGCCAGCAGATAGGTCAGCAGTACCTGCTCTGTTTGCATTTGTATTTGCCGCAGCTGGCCGGCTTTCCGTGGGGCCTGCCAGGTTTGCTGTATCAGGGTGCCCACCATATCGGTAAGGCCAAAACCCACACTGGGTGCCTGCTGCACCAGGCGGTTCAGGCGCTCCGGGTGAAATAGAAACGAAAGGGGCCAATCGGCCGCCGCCTCGGCCGGCGATAGCATATCAAAAGCAAGGCCGGTCCGCTTTTTAAACAGTTCGCGGTTGAACTCGTAGCCGGCTGGCCG
>JALOMC010000201.1 GCA_025455665.1 Chitinophagaceae bacterium
GGCCCCAATGGCGCCGGCAAAAGCACCACGCTGGAAATAATGGAAACCCTGCGCCCCAAAACCAGTGGGCAGGTGATCATTGCCGGCTTCGATTTGGATAAGCAGCCCGACGAAATCAAAAAGATCATCGGGGTGCAACTGCAAACCAGCGGGTTTTATCCGGGGCTTAATTTGCTGGAACTGGTAGAAATGTTTGCCGGCCTCTACAACCGCAGTGTAGATGGCCGTGAACTTCTGCAAAAAGTAAACCTGCAGGACAAAGCAAAAGCCAAATACAAGGAGCTAAGCGGCGGCCAAAAGCAGCGCTTCAGCATTGCTACCACGCTTATCAATGCTACCACGCTTATCAATCAGCCCCGTATCATTTTTTTAGATGAACCTACTACCGGCCTCGATCCGCAGGCCCGGCGCAATCTGTGGGAGCTGGTCAAAAATATCCGCCAGCAGGGCACCACTGTTATCATTACCACGCACTACATGGATGAGGCCGAGGTGCTATGCGATCGGGTAGCTATTATGGACAATGGTAGTATTATCGCCATCGATTCTCCCGACCTGCTCATCGATCAGCTGGTAGCTACCGGTTTTGAACGGGTGCGGGAGGTAAAAAAAGCCAATCTCGAAGACGTGTTCATCCAGCTGACGGGTCATACCCTACGCGAAGAGTAACGCCACTTTTTATTCAAGCAATAACCATGATGAAGCAATTGATTGTATCGGCGGCCGCCGTAGTAGTATGCACCGCCGCCATGGCACAGCCCAAGCCTGCTGCCAAACCCGCTACCAAGCCTGCTGCCAAGCCTGTCGCCAAGCCAGCGGCCAAACCAGCCTTTGTACTTAAAACCAGTCTCGATAGCCTGAGTTACGCCCTGGGGGTACTCGATGGTAGCTTTTTCAAGCAACAAGGGATTGACAAGCTGAATTATGCTGCCCTGCAAGAAGGCTTCAGGCATGTAATAGAAGGCAAAGAACTAATCATGAACCAAGGTATGGCAGAACAAACCCTGCGGCAGAAACTGCAAGAAGCCGCCATGAAAAAAGTGCAGCCCACCATTGATGAGGGCAACAAATTTTTGGCCGAAAACAAAAAGCGCCCCGAAGTAAAAACCACTGCCAGTGGCTTGCAGTACGAAGTGGTGAAACTGGGTACCGGCCCCATGCCAAAAGACACCAACACGGTGAAGGTGCATTATGTGGGCACCTTGCTCAACGGTACCAAGTTCGACAGTAGCCGCGACCGTGGCGAGCCTGCGCAGTTTCCGCTCAATGGCGTTATTCCTGGCTGGACAGAGGGCGTACAGTTGATGCCGGTTGGTTCTGTTTTCAAATTTTACATCCCTTATCAATTGGGCTACGGTATGCAGGGCATGCCGCCTACCATCCCCGGCGGCTCGCTGCTGCTATTCGAAGTAGAGCTGATAGAAATTGTGGGTGGGCAGCAATAGGAAATTCAGATTTGAGATTTAAAATTTTCGGAAGGCAGGTGGCTATGTAGCGCCTGCCTTTTTGTTTACCTTCCATTTGTACTTAGTTTCCATGGCCACTCACTCACATTTTTATGAGTTAACTATTTGGCAGGAGTCCCGAGCCGCCTTCAAGGCAGTCATTTTGTTGGTAAACGCCTGCCGAGCGGCAAAAGATCATCGATTTCGTGATCAGCTGTCAGCCGCTGCCGGATCCGCTGCTGATAATATTGCTGAAGGCTTTGAAAGAGGCGGCACTAATGAGTTCATAGACTTCTTACCTATTGCTAAGGGTTCTACGGGCAAGGTTCGTTCGCAACTGTATCGGGGAATTGGTTTAGGCCATTGCGAAGAATCAGCTGCAATGCTTGAGGTGAAGCGGTATGACCAGTTAGCAGCGAACCTCAGTGGTTGTATGTCTTACCTCTGTAAAAGTGGTCGTCGTGGCATAAAGTTCAAGGATCTTCAGGGGTAGGAGGTAACTCCATCGTTTTAAACTTGGCTGCCAGCGCCGGCAAGCGTTTATCTAAAAATCTAATTTGTAACAGCTAATATGAATTTCAAATTTCAAATTCCTACATGTCTCCCGATCCCCGCTACCCCATTGGCCAGTATGAGCCGCAGCCTTTTTCAGAAGCACAAAAGCGCCGCTGGCTCATTGATATAGCGCAGCTGCCGGCCTTGCTGGAAGCTGCTGTAGAAAACCTGGATGCGGCGCAGCTGCATACAGCTTACCGCGAAGGCGGCTGGACTGTACACCAGGTAGTGCATCACGTGTGCGATAGCCATATCAATAGCTTTTGCCGCATGAAGCTGACGCTGACCGAAGACAACCCCACCATTAAGGCATACGACGAAAACGCCTGGGTGCTACTGGCCGATGCCGGCCTGCCGTTTAACAATGCGATGACCATATTGCATGCACTGCACCAACGCATGTACACGCTGCTACTGAACCTGCCCGACGAAGCCTGGCAGCGCACCTATACGCATTCGGCCACGCTGCAGCAGCACACCCTGTGGCACCTGTTGGGTCTGTATGCGTGGCATGGGCGCCATCATGTGGCACACATTACCAGCCTGCGTGAGCGGATGGGGTGGTAGCGGCCATCTTCGGTCAACTTCCAAACCACGGTGCTGAAAAAAACTGGTAAGCTGCTGCAATAAAAAACTATATTTATAGTTTATAAACTATAGATTTGGTTTATGGAGAGGCAATTGACCCGGGCTGAAGAAGAAATAATGCAGCAGCTATGGCAGATGGGGCCCAGTTTCCTGCGGCCCCTGGTAGATTCATTTGGGCCAGAGGGACCGCACCAAAACACAGTCGCCACTATCCTGAAAACACTGCATAACAAAGGTTTTGTCAGCATCGAGTCGGTGGGGCGTAATCATTTGTACAAGCCTGCGGTGAGTAAAGAGCAGTATGGTCGCCAAACCGCCACAAAGCTGGTGCAGCGCTACTTCAAAGGATCGTTCGGGCAAATGGTTTCCTTTTTTGCCAACGATAAAAGCATTTCGGTGCATGAGCTGGAGGAGATTTTGCAACAATTGAAAAAGCAGCAGCCGTGATGCAGATCTATTTTACCGCGGGATACATGCTACAGGTAGTGGTAGCCAGTGCTCTATTGTACGCTGCTTATTGGCTGCTGCTGCGCCAAACCTCAAGCCACACCTGGGGCAGATTTCTATTACTGGGGGTATATCTATTGCCTTGGGTGCTTCCTTTGGTGCGGCTGCCTTTGCCAGCCGATGCGGCAGCCAACTGGCCCTCCATTTGGCCAGACTTGCCGCTGGCAGCAGGGCAGTTGTCGAACGACACTGCTGCGCAGGCCAATCCACTCAAAGCAGCTGAATGGCACCAGCAGTTGCATTGGTCATACTTGCTATGGCTTCCTACTGTGGTTTTGCTGGGGCAGGCTATAGCGGGTGTGCTGCGTTTGTACAAGCTGAAAAGGTGCTGTAAACAACTGTGGTGCAGCGAAGGAACTGCCTGGGTAGGTGATGCTGTTGATATGCCGTTTTCATGGTGTGGGCAGGTATTTGTACCGACGGCGCTTTGGCAGCAGCCGGCAGCCCGGCCAGCTATTCTTTTGCACGAAAATGCCCATGCTGTGCTGCATCATTCAGTGGATTTGTATGCCACCATGCTGGTGCGGGCCGTGGGCTGGTGGAATCCGGTATGGTGGCTCGCCCATCCATCGCTGAAGCTGGTGCATGAATACCAGGCCGACGCTATTTGTACCCGCCAGCTGGACAAACACACCTATGCATGGCTGTTGGCCACCAGCGGCTATAACACCGTTGCAGACAAAACTTCACATGCTTTTTTTCAATCACCTTTAAAAGCCCGGATTACCATGATGATGCAATCAAAAAAAATGAACTGGCAGCGGTGGTTGCTGGTGCCGGTATTGGCCATTCTGATAGGGTCGTTTGGTGTAGCTAGCCACAAGCCTGCCGGGCTACCTGTGCTGAAACCGCTGCGGGTGCTGGTAGATGCCGGCCATGGTGGCAACGACCCCGGTGTACAAATAGGCGACCTGCAAGAGAAGGCACTGACCTTGCAGTTGGCCAAGGCCATGCAACGCAATGCAGCAGCCTTTCAGCTGGAAGTAGTGCTGACCCGCGATGGCGATGAGCTACCCGTTCCGGCCGATAGAAATGAGAGTTTGCGCAAGCGGGTAGCCATGATAGAGGAAGTGGGTGCCGATGTGGTATTGTCGCTACACATCGGTGCGGCTGCGCCAGGAAAAAACCGGGCTACGAAGCGTGGCGTGGACGCTTTTGTGCCGGCTAATAATCCTGCGATGCTGGGCGACAGTAAACGTATGGCCAGCCTACTGCTGCAAGCGTTGGCAGATGGCCCTTTGCCGGTAAATAAAAACCTGCTGCAGCGCAAAGAGCAAGGCATTTATATCCTCGACAAAAGCAGTAAGCCGGTAGTGCTGGTAGAACTGGGCTACCTGACGAATGAGCAGGATGCGGCTATTTTGCAGCAGGCCGAAAAGCAGGCTGAACTGGCTGAAAAGCTACTGGCCGGCCTGCGGGCATACGCACAGCAGCGATAGCGTGTGCTGCATTTGATACGGCCTACCTTTGCGCCGCCGGCCAAAGGCCGGCGGCGCAATATTATTTTAGCACACATGCAAACCGAACTGAACGCCTGGCAGCAGCTGGGCACCCGATACATTCACAAAGAGACATGGTTCAACCTGCGGGCCGACCGGGTACTGAAAGGCAACGGACAAGAAATGGATCCGTACTATGTACTGGAGTACAGCCACTGGGTAAATGTAATGCCCGTAACTGCCGACGGACAAGTGGTGCTGGTGCGCCAATACCGCTACTCGCTGGGGCGCTTTAGCCTGGAGCTGCCGGGTGGCATTATGGACCCGCACGAAACCAACCCGCTGGAAGCGGCCCAACGCGAACTGCTGGAAGAAACCGGCTACAGCTGCGGGCAAATAGTGCCCACGGGTATAGTGGCGCCCAACCCTGCTACGCAAAACAACCTGCTGTACTGCTACCTGGCTACCGACTGCCGCCTGACGCATGCACTGGACCACGACGAAAACGAAGAACTGGAAGTGCTGACCGTGCCGGTGGCCGAACTGGTACGCATGCTGCGTGACAATGAAATCATTCAAAGCCTGCATGTGAGCAGTATGCTGTATGGCCTGCTGAAGCTGGGTGCCATCAAGCTATAAGGTGGGCCTGCCGGGTGCAGTACAGTAGGCCATGGGCTGCACGACGGCGCAGGCTACCCCGCAGCCCCGACGCAGGAGAGGCGAGGAGTAGCCGCAACGGCGTGAACAGGTGCCGGGCACTGCACTGCAGCTGATAGCCCCAAAAAACAAAGCACCCATGG
>JALOMC010000202.1 GCA_025455665.1 Chitinophagaceae bacterium
CAAGCCACTATTTTCATTCGGCGTCCTGGTATTTATGGGCCCGCATCATTTCGCGTTTGCCGCGGGGGCCCGGTAGTTTTTCAATCAAAAAGCCGGCCCGCTCCAATGAGCGGCGTACTTCGCCTTTGCTGCAGTAGGTGGTCAAAATACCGTTGGGCAGCAGCAGGTCAAACATTTGCTGCATAATCTCATCGGTCCACAGCTCGGGCTGCGCCGAAGGGGCAAAGGCATCGAAGAAGACTACATGAAACTTTTTGTCGGTGCTGAAAGATTCCAGTTTGGTTTCATGCTTTGTCAGGCTGAATAGCTGTCCTATTTTGATGTTGCGGTTCCACGGCGCCTGGTGCATCATCTGAAAGCTCTCGGCCAATTCCCGCTTGCGCAGCACATGGGCATAGTTCAGCTGCTTGTATTCTTCCTTTTGTAAAGGGAAGGCTTCTACGGCTTCGTATTCTACTTTCACCTTCGCTTCGCGGGCTTCCAGATAGGCCAAAAAAGCATTGAGGCCAGTGCCAAAACCTACTTCGAACACCCGTATGGGGTCTGTATTTCCCACAAATGGTTGCAAGCCAGCCCCGATGTATACATGCTCACTTTCCTGAATAGCTCCAAACCTACTGTGGTAGGTTATCTCGGCGTCTGGTAGTTGTAGCGTGTGTGATCCATCGGCTGTGATCAATAATTCACGCATCATGGTCGCAAATATGGGTGGAACTTTAATATTGTACTGCATTTGATCACCTATGAGTTACCAAACCTTGTTGAAAACTGATGCCCGCCTGGCCGGTATTATGGGCGACGAGATTTTGCAGCTTCATCGTCGGCCCAATTTGGCGCTGTCGCTCATGTTGTCCATCATGAGCCAGCAATTGAGCACCCGGGTAGCAGCGGTCTTTCACCAGCGGTTTTTAGCGCTGGCCGGCAAGCGCAATCCCCGGCCGGCCGATATCCTGGCCATTCATTACGAGCAACTTCGCGGCATAGGCCTTAGCCATGCCAAGGCCACCTATGTGCACCATGTGGCCGAGTTTTGGCAAACCCATGGCCTGACCGATGCCCGGCTGCATAAAATGACGGATGAAGAGGTGGTAGCCCTGCTGACGCAGATAAAGGGGGTGGGCAAGTGGACGGTAGAAATGCTGCTGATGTTCAGCATGCAGCGGGAAGACGTATTTCCGGCCGACGATTTGGGCATACAGCAAGCCATGCAAAAGCTGTACAAGCTGCGTCCGGCCGATAAAAAGGCACTGCTAAACAAAATGCGGCAGCTGGCCGACAAGTGGCGGCCGTATCGTACCTACGCCAGCCTGTACTTGTGGGCCTGGAAAGACAGCAATTGAGCATGGGTTCACAAGGCTGAATAACCTTTGACGGGGCATGCCGCCTGATGGCTTACATTTGCGGCCAAAATTTGGTAGCTGCCAGCTACTGCATTTGCTGAAGAAAATCGCTTACGACATGGCAGATATTTTTGAAAGACTGGTAAAAAATTATGGCCCGTTGGGGCAACACCGCGAACGAGCCCACGGATACTTTGCTTTTCCGAAACTGGAAGGCGACATTGGTCCCCGCATGCAATTCAGAGGGCAGGAAATGATTGTGTGGAGCCTGAACAACTACCTGGGTCTGGCCAACCACCCCATGATCAGAAAGGTAGACGCCGACGCCAGTGCCGATTTTGGACTGGCCTACCCAATGGGGGCTCGTATGATGAGCGGCAATAGTAACCACCACGAACAACTGGAACGTGAACTGGCAGCCTTTGAAAGCAAGGAAGACGCCATTTTGCTGAACTACGGCTATCAGGGCATTATGAGCACCATTGATGCGCTGTGCGGCCGTCACGATGTAATTGTGTACGACGCCGAAAGCCATGCCTGCATTATTGATGGGCTGCGCCTGCATCCTGGCCACCGTTACGTGTTTAAGCACAACGATGTGGAAGACTGCGAGAAGCAGCTACAGCGTGCCAGCCAGCTGATTGAGAAGCAAAAGGCAGGCGGTATCCTGGTGATTACAGAAGGCGTGTTTGGAATGGCCGGCGACCAGGGCAAGCTGAAAGAGATATGCGAACTGAAGAAAAAATATGATTTCAGGCTGCTGGTAGATGATGCGCATGGCTTTGGCACCCTGGGCGAAACAGGTGCCGGTGCCGGCGAAGCCCAAGGCTGCCAGGACGAAATCGACCTGTACTTCAGCACCTTTGCCAAATCGATGGCCAGCATTGGCGCATTTCTGGCAGGTCCAAAAGCTATTATTGATTACATCCGCTACAATATCCGGAGCCAGATTTTTGCCAAAAGCCTGCCGATGCCGCTGGTAATAGGCAACCTGAAACGCCTGGAAATGCTGCGAACCATGCCCGAACTGAAAGCCAAACTGTGGGACAATGCAACCAAACTACAGCAAGGGCTGAAAAACCGTGGTTTCGACATTGGCAAAACCGACAGCGTAGTAACACCCGTGTATATGAAAGGTGGGGTAGAAGAAGCTACGGCCATGGTGATGGACCTGCGGGAGAACTACAAAATATTCTGTTCGATTGTAGTGTATCCGGTCATTCCGAAGGGCCACATCATTTACCGCCTGATACCCACCGCGGCACATACCGACGAAGATATTCAGCGGACGCTGGAGGCCTTTACAGCTACTAAGCAAAAGCTGGATGAGGGTGCCTACAAGGTGGAAGCCATTCCTGACATGGCCGAAAAGGCATAGAGGCTGTTTTTTTAATTCCAACATACTGGTCAGCGCCCCACGGCAAGTGGGGCGCTTTTTTTGAATGTACTTCCCTACAATACAAAAAAGCCCCGCAGGACTGCGGGGCTTTCTTAATCAAAACCATTAACCATTAAACCTTATCCTATGAAAATTCAGTTGCAATATGTATAAAATATTTCAATTGACTGGTACTGGCTGTCATTAAATTCTTCCCCGTAAAAGTTTGCGGAAACTACCAATTTGGAGAAAAGCCCTGCCGGAAATCTTCGAAACGCTGCTGTAAATAAGCGCCGCTGCCATAATATTTCAGCAAGGTTTCTGCTTCGCGTACCTGCAGGGCACCAGGTATTACCTGGGGGCTGCCTTGCGGCGGCACCAGCACGGTAGATGGGTACACCATATTGCCCTGTAGCCAGCTTACGGCCAATTGGTGCACTTTGAAACGCGGCTGGTACACATATTCGCTACCCTGCCAGCTTACGGGTAGTTTGCTTTCCGCGTCAAATTTGATGGCAATAAAATGTTCGGCCACGTAAGCCGCCACTGAGTCGTGCCGCCAGGTAGTTGCGTCCATCAGGCGGCAGTATTGGCACCAGGTAGTGTACACATCTATCAATAGCGGCTTTGGGGCTACCTGCAGCCTGGCCTGCGCTGCCTGTGGCGATAGCCATGCCACTCCTTTTTTTTGCTTGCTACCTGCTTGTGCCTGCACAAGGCTCACAAAAAACAGTGATAGCACCGCCACACACGAAACCATTCTCATGGCAAGACGTTATTTTGGCAAATCTAACCACCAGGTCATGCACAAAATTGTTATTGCTATTACGGGCGCCAGCGGCTCGGTATATGCGCAGTTGCTACTGCAAAAGCTGGCTCAAATGCCCGGGCAGGTGCAGGAAGTAGGGGTGATACTAACCACCAACGCCAGAGAAGTAGCCCGATATGAGCTGGGCAATGATGCTTTGGAACGGTTTCCGTTTCGGTATTTCGACAAAACCGATTTCACAGCACCTTTTGCCAGCGGTAGCGGCCAATACAACAGCATGGTAGTGGTACCCTGCAGCATGGGTACGCTGGGCCGCATAGCTGCCGGCGTAAGCGATGACCTGATTACCCGGGCAGCCGATGTGGTACTGAAGGAACGGCGCCGACTGATATTAGCCGTTCGGGAAACGCCTTACAATCTGCTACACATCCGCAATATGGAAACAGTGACCCTGGCGGGTGGTATTATATGCCCTTGTACTCCCAGTTTTTACAGCCAGCCAGCCACCATAGAGGCCGCAGCAGCTACCGTGGTCGACCGCATTGTTGATTTATTGGGGCTAACACAACAAACCTACCGGTGGGGCCAATAAAAAAACGAGCCGCTGATGATCATCGGCTCGTTTAAAACAAAGCAGGCACCTGATGCCGCTGTTATTGCTGAATTTCCTCTACGCCAGGGTACTTGGCTTTGTCAAACACAAACAAGTTATCGGCCAGGGCTACATTGGTCTTCAGCCCCGAAATGCTGTAGTTGTAAACATTACCGCTGTTTTCGTACACCTTGCTGCTCACTATCATGCTCTGGGCTTCGTCTATGTACACGTACACCTTAAAGAAAGATTTGCGCTTATCGGTCGGGGTCATTTCTATCTCCTGCAGCTTTTTACCAGCTACCGTTACAGGCCCATTCAGCTTGTACAAAAAGTCTTTGTCGTAAAAATTAGTAAAAAGCTTTTGTGGTGTAATGGTTTGGCTGCTGTTGTCTACCGCACTCACGGTCACCTCATTGGCAGCAGGCTCATACTTCCACATTTTCTTTCCATCACAAAGAATAGTGAGGCTTTGCTCCGTGATTTTGTATTTCTGCCCCTTCACAAAAATCTGCCCGCTCTTCTTGCCCGCTGGCTTGCCAGCCCGGGTGGTCACGGTCAGGCTGTAGTTGCCTTGCACCGTGGTCAGTCCTTTGAATTTTTTGCTCACTTTATCAAGCAGGGCTTTGGCAGCAGGGTCGTTTTGGCCGATGGCTGGCAGCACAGCTACCATGGCCAACAGCACCAATATTTTCTTCATTTTCATTTATTAAGGGCGCAAATGTAACCATAAGACGCTTTTTGGGCCTCCGGGTTAGTGGGTACGCCGGCTTTTGCAGATTATTGGCCATTTCGGTTGGGGTTCTGTTAATGCGGCCGATTGCCGATGAAGCATTAGTTTTCGCTTTGTATCCAATTTACCCACCGAATTATGAAGGCCATCATTGTAAGCTGCTGCTTAGCACTGGCCCTGGCAAGCGCCGGGCAACCACTTCCGTCCATTCGCGAAAAAACAAAAGGCTGGCAGCGCCATGCCGGGTTTCAGCCGTACTAT
>JALOMC010000203.1 GCA_025455665.1 Chitinophagaceae bacterium
GGTTTGCAGCTCAATGGGCACACGCTTATCTGGCATAGCCAGCTGCCTGCTTTTGTGCGGCAAATGAAAAGTGCCGACTCGGTACGTCTGTTTTTCGAAGAGCATATTCGCACGGTAGCAGGTCGTTATAAAAACGACGTGTTTTCGTGGGATGTGGTAAACGAAGCACTGAACGAAGACGGCACCATGCGCCGCTCGATTTTTTTGGAAAAGATGGGCGACAATTATGTGACGGAAGCATTTAGACTGGCGCAGGCTGCGGCACCCAACGTAGAACTGTACTACAACGATTATAACAATGAGCAACCCGCCAAGCGGGCCGGCTGCATAGCGCTGATGAAGAAAATACAGCAAGCTGGTGTGCGGATAGACGGCGTAGGTATACAAGGCCACTGGCAAGTGGGCAAGGTGCCCTTGAAAGACATAGAAGAGAGCATTGAAGCCTACGCTGCTATGGGCTTGAAAGTGATGATAACCGAGCTGGATATTGAGGTATTGCCGCGAAACTTTAGCGGTGCCGATGTAGGCCAGCGCACCGCTGCCAACCCTGCTCTCAACCCCTATGCCAACGGCATTCCCGATTCGGTGCTGCAGCAGCAGGCCCGCGACTACGAGGCATTGTTCCGCTTGTTCAGCAAGCATGCCGATAAAATCAGCCGCATTACTTTCTGGGGGCTGCACGATGGCCAGACCTGGCTCAATGATTGGCCCGTGCGAGGTCGCACTAATTATCCGCTGCTGTTCGACAGAAAGCTGCAGCCCAAGCCGGCTTTCAATGCCGTGATATCCGTTCGTTGAGCATTACTTTTTTGCCTTCACCAACCTGCCTGATGTATGAACACGTCTACCCAACGATTGTCCGTTATTGAAAAAATAGGCTACAGCCTTGGCGATTTGGCCGCCAATCTCATTTTCCAAACCCTGATGGCATTCCTGGCTTTTTTCTATACCGATATTTTCAAAATACCGGCAGCACAGGCTGGCACTGTCATGCTCATCGGTGGCATTGTTGGTGCAGTTTTCAATATTGTCATGGGGGCCATTGCCGACCGCACACAAACCCGCTGGGGAAAGTTCAGACCCTGGGTGTTGTGGACGGCCATTCCATTTGGCGCCATTGCACTGCTGGCATTTTCTACTCCCGATTTCGGCAGCACCGGCAAGCTGATATATGCGCTGGTCACATATGTGCTGCTGGTGGTCATTTACTCGGCCAACAACCTGCCTTATGCAGCCCTCAGCGGCGTACTCACCGGCGATATGAAAGAGCGGAACAGCCTTTCGTCATATCGGTTTGTGGCAGTGATGGTGGCACAATTCATCATCCAGGTACTGCTGTTGCCCTTGGCCCTTTCGTGGGGGCATGGCGATAAGGCGGCCGGCTTTGAAAAGGTGATGCTGGTGTTTGCTATTACAGGCGTGGTTTGCTTCATCATTACTTTTCTTACCACCCGCGAACGCATTGTGCCACCACAAGCCAGCAAAACACCCGTACGGCAAGACCTGGCCGACCTGATGGCGAATAAGCCTTGGATCATCATGCTGTTCACTACGATCCTGCTCTTTGTTACGCTGGCTATCAAAGGAGGCATGACGATTTATTATTTCCGATACTACTTGTCTGATGGCAGCCAGCAGGCTTTTCTCGATCAGGTGGGCTTTCCGCGGTTGTTGCAGTGGCTGGGCGAAGTGTTTACACCGGCTGCTTTCGAAGAATTCAGCCGGCCGGGTAATGCAGCATACGCAGCTTCCAGTTTTACCAATGCTGCCAGTACAGCCGCCATGATCATTGGTATCCTGTTTTCAAAACCACTGGCCGACCGCTTTGGAAAGCGCAATACGTTTGGGATTTTTTTGTCATTGTCTGCGTTGTGTTTACTGGCCATTTATGCCCTTGGCAATGACGCAGTGTGGGGAACCTTTACGCTGCTCACCCTGCATGGTTTCATTTATGGCATCACCATTCCCTTGCTGTGGGCCATGATAGCCGATGTAGCCGACTACAGTGAGTGGAAGCATGAACGGCGTGCCACCGCTATCGTTTTTTCAGCCATGATTTTCGGACTAAAGGTCGGGCTGAGTGTAGGGGGTGCTTTGTCTACCTGGCTGCTCGATGCCTTTGGCTATGTGCCCGATGCGGCGGTGCAGGCGTCATCGGCCTCGCATGGCATACAGCTCATGCTGAGTCTGGTGCCGGGCGGCATTTTCCTGCTATCGGCGGCCTTGCTGTGGGGCTATGAAATAGACAAGAAAATGGAAACACATATAGAGCAGGTACTGCAAGACCGCCGCAAAGCAGCAGCGGCACTGTAGTATTTGAAAAACAAAATGAGTTATGCCAGAAGATCCGATTGACCACATTGATTTTGATGCGTTGCAAAGGCAAGCTTTATCAGCACCGCTGGTCACGCATTTGTACACAGCCGATCCATCGGCCCACGTGTTCGACAACAGGTTGTATATCTATCCTTCGCACGATATTGAAGCCGGCGTGCCGTTTGATGATCTTGGTAGTCATTTTGCCATGCAAGACTATCACGTGTTCAGCATGGCCGAACCCGGCGGGCCTGTGACTGATCATGGTGTAGCCCTGCACCTCGATGAAGTACCGTGGGCGAGCAAGCAACTGTGGGCGCCCGACGCCGCTGCAGCCAATGGCCGGTACTACCTGTATTTTCCGGCAAAGGATGTCAACGGTATTTTCAAAATCGGCGTAGCGGTATCCGACAAACCATACGGCCCGTTCAAGGCGCAGCCTGCCCCCATTGCCGGCACGTACTCGATTGATCCGGCCGTGTTTGTAGATGAAGATGGCAGTGCCTACTTGTACTTTGGCGGCATTTGGGGCGGACAGCTGCAACACTATCGGCAAAATGAATACGATGCTGCCCATGCCGAGCCGGCACCCCGGCAGGCGGCACTGGGCCCGCGGGTAGCCCGCCTGCAAGCCGATATGTTGGAGCTGGCTGAGCCGGTGCGTGAAATAGTGATTACCGATGAGCAGGGCAGGCCCTTGCTGGCCGGCGATCATGATCGTCGCTTTTTTGAAGCCAGCTGGGTGCACAAGTACAACGGCCGCTACTACTTCTCCTACAGCACTGGTAATACACACTACCTCTGCTACGCCATTGGCGATTCACCTTACGGTCCGTTTCAGTACGCTGGTCGCTTGCTGCAGCCGGTGGTAGGGTGGACTACCCACCATTCTATCTGCGAGTTTCAAGGGCAGTGGTATTTGTTTTATCACGATAGTAGTCTCAGCAAAGGCATTACGCATTTGCGCAGTATAAAAATGGCACCCATTCAACATGATGAAGATGGACACATTGCCTGTTTGCACCCGTATCCGCACCGCTAAGCACCGCTGGCATTTCGTGGTACTTGGCTGGCTGCTATTGGCATACCCGGCGGCTAATGCTTTTGGGCAGTTGCGGCTACCGCGGCTGGTGTCATCGGGCATGGTGCTGGCACATGGGCAGCCTGTGCCTGTGTGGGGCTGGGCCGCTGCCGGTCAGTCGGTAGCTGTGCATTGGCAGCAGCAGGTGCACACCACCGTGGCCAATGCCGAAGGCCGCTGGCAGTTGATGCTTCCAGCCAGCAAAGCCGGCGGCCCCTTTAGCATGCGCATAGTAGCCGAAAAAGAAATAGTACTGCCAGAAGTGTGGGTGGGCGAAGTGTGGCTGTGCAGTGGCCAAAGCAATATGGAGCAGGCCATGAACGGCCGGCTGAAGTACCGCTATGCCAACTATGTGCAGCAAGCGCAGTATCCGCAAATACGGCAGTACCTGGTGCCCGATGTGTTTCGGTTTGATGAACCGGCCACCGACCTGCCTGCTGGCGAGTGGCTGCCGGCGCAAATGCCGCACATCCAGGAGTTTACGGCCGTAGGTTATTTTTTTGCGCTGGAGCGTTGGCAAAAAACCGGACGGCCCATTGGTATCATCAATGCATCGCTGGGCGGCTCGCCGGCCGAAGCATGGATAGCCGAAGACAGCCTGCGCAGTTTTGCCGACAAATGGAAGGAACTGCAGCAGGTGAAAGACAGCCAATGGGTGGCAGGCGTGCAGCAAAGAGAGCAAGCTGCCAGTGCAGCATGGTGGCAGCAACTGCAAGCCAGCGACATAGGAGCCGGCTGGCAGCAAGCGCCGGTAGATGCCAGCTGGAAGCTGCAAACCATGCCGGCCATGCTACATGCGGCCAACGGTTGGTCGTTGCCGGGCGTGCTGTGGATGAAGAAAAAATTTTGGCTCAGTCAGCCGCCCGCTGCCGGTACCGGAGTACTTGAACTGGGGCGCATTGTTGAGTCTGATTCGGTTTGGATAAATGGCCGGTGGTTGGGCCACACCACCTATCAATATCCGGCACGGCGCTACGAACTGGATGCAGCCAGCCTGCTACGTGCGGGTGAAAATGAAATAGCCATTCGCATGGTAGCCAATGGCCGGGAGGGGGGCATGGTGCCCGATAAACTGTACGAACTGCGTTGGGCAGATACCCTCATCGATCTGAAAGGTGATTGGTGGGTAAAGCAGTCGGCTGCGCAAAGCACGCCTGCTCCTGCTACCACCTTTTGGCGGTGGAAGCCAGCCGGTCTTTACAATGGCATGATGGCGCCGATGGCCAATTATGGCCTCACGGGTGTGCTGTGGTACCAGGGCGAATCAAATGCAGCACAGCCAGCCAATTATGCCCGCCTGATGCGTACACTCATTGGCAACTGGCGACAACAATTTCAGCGCCCCGACCTGCCATTTTTGTATGTACAGCTACCTGCGTTTTTAGCCCCCGCCGATACGGTGCAGGAGCGAAGCAACTGGGCGGCCATGCGCCAACAGCAGGCCATGGTGCTACAGGTGCCACATACCGCCATGGCGGGCATTTTCGATCTGGGCGAATGGAATGATATCCACCCGGAAAACAAGCTGGACGTGGGCAAGCGACTGGCTGCACTGGCGGTAGCCCTACTGGAAAAAGGCGATACTGCCGCCGGCTGTGGCCCGCTGCTGCAAAGCTGGCAATACAAGAGGGGAGCATATCGGTTGCAGTTCCGATTTGCCGGCAGCCGGC
>JALOMC010000204.1 GCA_025455665.1 Chitinophagaceae bacterium
GTAACAGCCCGTAACGACTGGTACAGCACGCTGGCACCCGAAAACTGGTCGATCCTCTATCCTTCGGTAGCCGGTAGCTTTATATTGAGCGAAGCGGTGAAACTGCCCGAGGTATTCAATTTTGCCAAAGTACGTGCCTCATGGGCGCAGGTAGGTGGCGACCGTTCTCCGTACGGTCTGAGCCTGCAATACGGCCTGAATGCGAACACGTTTGGTGGTGTACCGGTGGGCAATATTGCTACCAACACTATTCCTAACCGTAACCTGGTACCGTATACCGTTACATCATACGAATTCGGTTTCGAAACCCGCATGTTCAACAATCGCCTGGGTATCGATTTCACCGTTTACAATCGTAAGACCACCAACGATATCATCAGCAGCCAGATTTCGCAAACCTCTGGTTTTGGTAGCGTACTCATCAACGTAGGTGAAATCACCAACCGTGGTGTGGAACTGTTGTTGAACTACTCGCCCATCCGTGGCAAGAAGTTTAACTGGGATGTGAGCTTTAACATGGGCTACAACAAGGGTACTGTTGACAGGATCTCTGATCAGCTCACCAGCTCTCGTATTGCACAGGCCCGTTCGCTTACTGCCTTTATCGATCACCGCGTAGGCATGCCTTTTGGTCAGGTAGTAGCTATCGACTACAAGCGCAATGCCGATGGCCAGATCCTGCTTCGTGATGGCTTTCCGCAGCGTGGCAACCAAATTACCATGGGTACCGGCGTATCGCCCTACACCATGGGTTTGAACAATGCCTTCCGCATGGGTCGTTTCAATTTTGAATTCCTGATTGATGGCCGCTTTGGTGGCTACATGTACTCGGGTACTAACGACTTTGCTACCTTCCGTGGCTTGCACCAGCAAACCGTGGCCGGCCGCGATGGCGGTATTGTAGCCGAAGGTATAGATGAGGTAACCGGCCGTGCCAATACTGTGCGGGTAGCCGCACAAGACTACTGGCAGCGGGTAGGTCTGAACATCTCGACACCGTTTGTATACAAGTCAGACTTTGTAAAGCTGCGTCAGATCATTTTCTCTTACAGCATCAGCGACAATGTGCTGAAGAACACGCCTTTCCGTGGTGCTTCGGTATCGCTGGTGGGTCGCAACCTCTTCATCCTGCATAGCCATACTCCCAATATCGATCCTGAATCGACCTACAACTCTGGCAATGGCCAGGGCCTGGAGTGGTATGGTGTGCCGCCGGTGCGTTCTGTGGGTGTCAACCTCAATCTGAAGTTCTAATCTGCCTCACCATTTCAACTGAACAATTATGAAGTACAATAAAATCTTTTTTGGCGTACTGATCGCAACGACCGGTTTGGTAGGATGTACCAAGGATTTCGAGCAAGTGAACGTAAATCCGACGACCCTCCCCGATCTGGCGACAGATATCCTGTTTACGCAGGCTACCCTGGCTACCTCTGGTGGCGAGTACGAAGCCTGGCGTACCAACCTGATCTACAATACACAGTTTGTGCAGCAGTTCGCCTCACTATCGTGGGCGCAGGGCGATAAATACGAGTTTAACGAAGGTTACAACTCGGCTCTGTGGGATGCCTACTATGGCGATGCCATCAAGAACCTGACCAACCTGGTAGAAAAAACCAATGGAGTAGCGGCTGATGTAAACTACAACAGCGCTGCCCGTATCCTGAAAGCTTTTGCTTTCCTGCGCCTTACCGATAGCTATGGCGATATTCCGTACAGCGAAGCCGGCAAAGGCTTTGTAAGCGGTGTATTTGCGCCCAAGTACGATGAGCAGCGTACCATTTTGGCCGACCTCATCAACGAGCTGGATGTAGCCGCCAAGGCGTTTGATGCGTCGCGTCCATTCAGGGGCGATGTGAGCAGCTACAATGGCAATGTGACCCTGTGGCGCAAGGCTGCCTATAGCCTGATGCTGCGGGTAGCCATGCGCATGAGCAAAAAGGATGCAGCAGCTGCACAGGCTGGCGTACAGCGGGCACTGGCTGGTGGCCTGGTGGCCGATGCCAACGAGTCGTTCCGCATTCGTCATTTGCCTGGCGCCTTTGCCAACCCCAACAGTGTAGTACTCGGGTACTTTGCCGGCGGTCGTAACGAGCTGTCGAACGACAACTTCAAATTCTCGAAGACGTTTATCGACTGGCTGCGCACCATGAACGATCCCCGCTTGCGCATCCTGAGCGTAGTGCGCACCGGCCCCAGTTCTTCGCCCAACATTGGCACAGAAAACGACGATATGGCAATTCAGAAAGGGCTGCCAAATGGTACCAACCCCAATGGCTTCAGCGGTCTGGCTACCTTCTCGCAGTTGCGTTCCAGCTTTGCCGATCCCGATGATCCAAACATCCTGGTAAGCCATGGCCAAACCCTGCTGCTGCTGGCCGAGGCCCGCGAACGTGGCTGGATTACTGCCGGCACTGCCGAGCAGTACTTCCGCGATGGTGTTCGTTCGTCTATCAACCAGCTGCGCCTCTACAATCCGTCGGCTGCGCTGTTTGATGATGCCGCCATCAATACCTACGTAACCGGTCTTATGTGGCCCGCTACACAGGCCGAGCGTCTGCGTGTGATCAACGAGCAGTACTACGTGACTTCACTGCTCGACGGCTACGAGCCGCATGCCAACTGGCGTCGTTCTGGTCATCCGGCCTTGACCCCGGTGAACTTTGCAGGCAACTACACCAATGGCGTGATTCCGCGTCGCTTTCAGTACCCTGCCAGCGAGCTGGGCCTGAATGGTGCCAACCTGCAGGCTGCCATCACCCGCCAGGGCGCCAACAACTGGACGACCCGCGTATGGTGGGATTCGAACTAAGCCAATGCTACTGTTGAAAGTATAAAACTGCCAACAGCAAGCTTTATACATGTCAGGTAGTATTTTGCTACCTGACATGTTTTTTTTAAACCCGAAGTAGTGAGCACGATGCGTGGTAGACAAATGGGGCGCATGCTAATGGTGGCTGCAGCCATGGTGGCCGGTTGGCTGCAGCTGGCGGCGCAGCCGTTGTTTCAAACAATTCCGCCTGCACAAAGCGGCGTTTTTTTCAATAATCGCCTGCCCGAAACACCACAGCTCAATATCATTACCTACGAGTATTTCTACAATGGTGGCGGTGTAGGCGTAGCCGATTTCAACCGCGATGGGCTGATGGATATTTATCTCAGCAGCAATTTGCAGCCCAATAAACTATACCTCAATCGGGGCAATTTTCAGTTTGAAGACGTGACCAAAGCCGCTGGTGTGGCAGGCCGGCCCGGCTGGAAAACCGGGGTGAGCATTGCCGACGTAAATGCCGATGGCTGGCCCGATATTTACCAATGCTACAGTGGCGATTTTGAGCCCACTGTTCGGCGCAATCAGCTGTTCATAAACAATGGTGATGGCAGCTTTAGCGAACAGGCAGCTGCCTATGGCATAGCCGATGAAGGCTACACTACGCAAGCCGCTTTTTTCGATTACGATCGGGACGGCGATCTCGATCTGTATGTACTGAATCACAACATCAAAAACCTCCGAAATTTTGATGCCAGCTTTGTAAAGAAGATGGTAGACCCGGATGCCGGTGATCGGTTGTATCGCAACGACAACGGCAAGTTTACCGATGTATCCCGGCTGGCAGGCATTATTTCTAATCCGCTGGGCTATGGCCTGGGCCTGGCCATCAGCGATGTGAATGCCGACGGCTGGCCCGATGTTTATGTGAGCAACGATTATGTAGAAGAAGACTATTTGTATATCAATAACCGCGATGGCAGCTTTAGCGAAAAGCTGAAGCAGCAAATGGGCCATATCAGCAATTTTAGTATGGGCAGCGATATAGCCGACATTAACAACGATGGCTGGCCCGATGTGTATACGCTGGATATGCTGCCTGCCGACAATAAGCGGCAGAAGCTGCTGTATGCGCCTGACAATTACGAAACTTATTACAGTACACTGCGCAATGGCTTTCACCACCAGCTGATGCGCAACATGCTGCACCTGAATAATGGCAACAACACATTTAGCGAAGTGGGCCAACTGAGTGGGGTAGCAGCTACCGACTGGAGCTGGTCGGCCTTGCTGGCCGATTTTACCAACGATGGCCGCAAAGACCTGCTGGTGACCAACGGCTACGGCCGCGATATGATCAACCGCGACTTCATGAAGTTTTATGCCGACGAAAGGCTGAAGCACCTGAAGGGCGAAACGGATAGCCGCATGTTTCGGATGCTGCAGGGTATTAAAACCACGCCGCTCACCAATTACTTTTTTGAAAACAAAGACGGGCTGCACTTTACTGATCGTTCGCTGCAGTGGGGCTTCGAAAAGCCCGGTCTTTCGCACGGTGCGGCCTACGCCGATTTTGATAACGACGGCGATCTGGACATTGTGATCAACAACATGAATGATACTGCCACCGTGCTGCGCAACCATTGTGTAGAGCAGGGGCGTGAAAAGCGCTACTTACAGGTAAAGCTGGCCATGCCTGGGAAAAATACATCGGCGATTGGTAGCCAGGTATGGGTGTATAGCAAAGGGCAGCTGCAAATGCAGGAATTGTACCCGGTCCGTGGTTTTCAATCGAGCATGTTGGGTGCACTTCATTTTGGGTTGGGCGGTGCAGCCGCTATCGACTCGGTGCTGGTGCGCTGGCCCGATGGACAATGGCAGCGAGAAAAACCAGGTGTGCAACAGCCCGTGCTGAGCATTGGCTATGCCCCCAACAGGCAGGCACCCGCAGCGGTGCGCAACCAGCCTGTGTTTCGCAGTGCTGGTACGGGTGTCGATTTCAGGCACCAGGAGCCCGCCAACAACGATTTTAAAATACAGCCACTGATGCCGTCCATGATATCGTATCGAGGGCCGGCCATGGCCAGTGCCGATGTCAATGGCGATGGGCAGCCAGAGCTGTTTATTGGTGGCGCTGCCAATCAGTCGGCTGCACTACTCACGCTGGTGCAAGGGCGCTGGGCCGCTACGCAGCAGCCAGCCTTGCAGGCCGATGCAGCATTTGAAGATGTAGATGCCCGCTTTTTTGATGCCGATGCTGATGGCGATATGGATTTGC
>JALOMC010000446.1 GCA_025455665.1 Chitinophagaceae bacterium
GGCGGCTTGCTTCCGTACCTGCTCGATATTTTTGGCGTAGCCAATAAGCCTGCCGATGGCGACAAAGTAGCTCCCACGGTTATCTGGTCTTTTTACATTGGCGGCGCTGCCCTGCTGCTAAGTGTGGCGCTTACCGCATTCAAAACTAAAGAGTACAACCCCGAGGACTACGCCCGCTACAATGCAATTGCGCCGGATGACACAGAAAAACCCTCTTTTTTTACACTGTTGCGTAAGTCGCCGAAGATCATGCTGCAATTAAGCGTCACGCAATTTTTCTCCTGGTTTGCACTTATCCTCATGTGGACCTATACCACACAGGGCATTGCCAACACGGTATGGGGCTGCCCTACCGATGACTTTACGTCAGAAGCGTATAACGATGCCCGCAACTGGACCGGTGTGATGGGTGCTGCCCGCAACATTTTTGCCGCTTTATTCGCTCTGGCCATTACTCCATTGGCCGATCGGTTTGGGCGCCGCAATGTATATGCGCTGGCCCTGCTGGCAGGCGGTGCAGGCCTTGCTTCTATGTACATCTGTACCGATAAATACATGCTGCTGGTATCCATGCTGGGCACCGGTATTGGTTGGGCCGCTATTCTGGCCCTGCCCTACGCCATCCTTTCCAAATCGCTGCCTGCCAAGCAAACCGGCGTGTACATGGGTATTTTCAATTTTACGATTACGGTGCCCCAAATAGTTGCGGCTGCCAGCGGTGGCGTGTTCCTGCAATACGTATTCGATGGCTCACCTATTATGATGCTGGTAACCGGGCGGAGCAACTGCCGCAACTGTTTTTCATGAAGCTCACAAGACACTTTCGTTATCTGTGCATGGTTGCATTCCTCTGGGCAGGCACCTCGCTGGCCCAAACGGTAAAAACCTATCCTACCCATTGGTTTACCGGCATGAAGTGGAACCAGGTGCAACTGCTGCTGCATGCACCCAACCTGGGCCAGGGCAAACCCACTGCCAGCATTGGCTACCCGGGCGTAAGCCTGCGGCGGGTGCAAACCACCGAAAGCCCCAACTACCTGCTGCTGGACGTGGCTATAGCGCCTACCGCTAAGGCCGGCACTATCAATATTCGCATCAGCCGGCAGGGGCAGCCCGCCACTAATGTTCCTTTTGAACTAAAGCCCCGCCGCAAAGGCATGGGACAGTTGTATGCCAACGGGGTAAACTCGACCGATCTGGTGTACCTGATTATGCCCGATCGGTTTGCGAACGGCAACCCGGCCAATGACCGTATAGCCGGCTACCGCGATACCATTTGCGACCGCAGCAACCCCTCGGCCCACCACGGCGGCGACCTGCAGGGAGTGCAGCAAAAGCTACCCTATTTGAAAGACCTGGGCGCTACCGCCATTTGGCTGTGCCCCATTGTAGAAAATGATATGCCCTGGCAGCAAGAGGCAGCAGGCGCCATCAGCGGCTACCACGGCTACTGGATCACCAACCACTACGAAATAGATAAACGATACGGCAGCGCCGCCGATTATAAAAGCCTGATAACCGCTGCGCACCAGCATGGCATGAAAATAGTGCAAGATGCGGTGTACAACCATGTAGGAAACGAGCACTTTCTATTTCGCGACAAGCCGTTCGCCGCCATGTTTAACGACTGGCCCAGCTACACCGGCAGCAACCACCGAGAGGAAGCGCTGCTGAGCGGATACGCAGCCACTGCCGATAAAAAGCAAATGCTGGAAGGCTGGTTTGTACCTCATTTGCCCGATGTGAACCTGCGACATCCGGTAATGGCCAATTTTCTGATTCAAAATGCCATTTGGTGCACAGAAGAATTTGGTATTGATGGCTGGCGGGTAGATACCTAGAATTTGGTATTGATGGCTGGCGGGTAGATACCTACAAGTACTGCGATGAGCAGTTTATGAACAATGTGAATGCTGCCTTGCTGAAAGACTTTCCCACGCTCAGCATTTTTGGCGAAGCCTGGGCCAATACTGTAGCAGGCAGCGCCTACTTTGTAAAGAACAACATGAAGCTGCCGTTTCAGCACAATTCGCCCGGCACCACCGATTTTCCGATGCAAAGCGCCATGCTCTCGGCCATCAACCAGGGCTTTGGTTGGACCGAAGGTGTGAACCGCCTGATGATGACACTGGCGCAGGACGTACTGTACCAGAACCCGCTGCTGAACTGCATTTTTCTGGATAACCACGATGTAGACCGCTATGTGACGATGATAGGTGGCGACATGAAGAAGTATAAAATGGGTATGGGCCTGTTGATGACCTTACGGGGTATTCCGCAACTGTACTTTGGCGCCGAAGTATTTATGGCCAACGATCAGGTGCAGGGCGATGGTAAAAAGCGGAACGATTTTCCGGGCGGCTTTCCGGGCGATGCCGTGAATAAATTTGAAGCTGCCAACCGGAGTGCACCAGAAAACGAAGCGTTCAACTACGTAAAGGCTTTGGCCAATTTCCGCAAGCAATCGAAAGCCCTGACGCTGGGTACCACCACTACCTACCTGCCGCAAGATGGTGTATTTGTTTATCTGCGAAAAAGCGGTGCCGAAACAGTACTGGTAGTACTGAACCAGCAAATGGAAAGCCGGACTATAGCAAGCAGCCGCTTTACCGCAGATACCAATGGCTATAAAACAGGCAGGGAAGTAACCAGCAACACCACGCTTACATTGGGCGAAAGCTGGACCATCCCGCCGCAAACCGTTTGGGTAGTGTCGCTCCAGTAAAAGCGCCCACTACCTATAAAAAAGGAGCCGCTGCATTTTGCAACGGCTCCTTTTTTTATATGCCCACAGCATTGGCCTCTATAAAATAACCGACCAAAATCCTTTTTGGCGCTCCTCTTCGCTTCCCCATTTAAACACTTCCTTTATCTGCGTCATTAGTTCGCGGCGCTTAATGC
>JALOMC010000205.1 GCA_025455665.1 Chitinophagaceae bacterium
CAGAACATGAAAACCCCGGTATGGATAGTGCTGCTGCTGCTTTTGACAGCCGAAGTGCAGGCGCAACTACGCCTGCAGCAAGTAGAACTGCAGGCAGCACCCGGTGCTCTTCTTCAAAACTATACAGATGATGCACTGGTATTTGAGCGAAGACGAAATCGGACGACCGTGGCCGGCGCTACCCATTTTCTGCTACAAACCCATTGGCGCTTTGCTGGCCGCTGGCAGGGGGGCATTGGGCTGGGCATGCGTACCGATCGGTTTACGATGAACCGCGTCAATGCAGTGGATGGTTTATTCGCTATTGTACTGCTGCCATTTGGCGCCCGCCCTTTTGCCGATACGCTTCCGCTGGAGCAGGTAAAAATGCGGAACCGGCTACTGAGTGTGCCGCTTTCTTTTTCATACGACCTGACGGCACGGGCATCAGCACCCGTACATTTTTTGGTAAGAGCTCAGTTGATTCCTTCTTTTCTATTGTCGGCCCGGGCAGGTACCACACTGGCGGCCGGTGCTGTTTTGCCGGCCGGGCGGCAGGCGCAGTTGCAACAAACCTATGAGGATGCCGTGAATAGTTTTAGCCTGCTGCTGGCGCCCGAGGTAAATATGCAAGTCAGGTTTCCACGGTCGCCTTTGGGCATCCAACTGGGCCTGCAGCCGTTGGCGTTCGATTTGGCGCAAACCAATAGCCGCTTTTTGCGGGGCCAAACCCACCTGCGATTAAGCTTTGGCTTATTGTATACCTGGCAGCGCTGACAGTTCCCGGTTTTTTTGAGAGGCCTGTTGTATTTTTCCATTCATGCCAGCCTCTTCCCGCCCCAAAACGCCCATGTTTTACAAGCGCCAACAGTGGCTGTTTGCGTTGGCACTTTTCATGATTGCCGTTGCGGTGCAGCTGGCACCGGCCCGCTCGGTCAATGCCAGCCGCTTTGTAGGTGCCATGCTGTGCCTGGCCGGTGCGCTGGTGTTTATTCAGGGCTTTCAGCGCATGCACGAGGCCGACCGCCACAGTGCCCGCCTCAGCGGTGGCTACACCATCCTCATGGGCTTGCTGTTTGTAAATGCCGAAGTGCTGCAAAGCGGCGCGGTAGTGTGGCTGGCGGCAGTGCTGTTTGCCAGCGATGCGGTAGGCCAGTTTCAACTACTGTACCAGGCCCGCAAGCGAGGTTGGGGCAAACTAAAGCCAGGCATCACCCTGCTGGGCAATGTGCTGGTAACCCTGGGCATTTTGTTTTTCAGAGGGAAGGGGCTCGACTGGATTGTATCGGTAGCGGGTAGCCTGCGCATAGCCGGGCTGGCGCTGGAAGTGCTGAGCAGCCCGCCGGGCGCCACCTCGGATGCAGGCGAATCGGCCGCCGAAGCGCTGAACCTGCCCCAATACCCGGCCCTGCGGGCCTTGGCCGAAGACATGGAGCAGGAAGATGACAAGCGGGCCCGCGTAGACCGAGGCTGGATTTTCTCGATGCTGCTATTGCTGTTCTTCATTCACCTGGGGCGCATGGGCACCGATAGAAGTGCCACCGGCCTGCTATCGCCAGCAGTAGCGCTGATAGGTGATATAGCGGTGGCCCTGTTTATTTCTTTTTTGCTCATTTACCCGCTGCGGGCCGGGCTGCGGGGCCTGAGCCGGCCATTTGAGCGAAAGCTGTGGCGCTGGCACCTGGCCTATAGCGGTCCTGCCCAACCGTGGTACCACCCTCGTAGCGTGGCGGCCTGGTGGCTGCGCTACCGGCTACGCAGCAGTGTGCAGCTGCGCAAGGCGGGTTACTCGCTGCCCACCGCTATCCGGTCGGGGTTAAAAACGGGCTTGCCCTTTTCGGCGCTGCTGGTGGCCATTGTACCCGTGTTTGGTATGAGCTGGTATTTTGATACCGAAAACTGGGCTTCGGGTATTTGGGACAGCTGGGCTGCCGCCCGGGCCGATGCCTGGCGGGTAGCCATGACCGATGTGACCACCCCACAGCCCGGCAAAAATGATTTTCGGCTGCAGCCAGCCGGTGTACACGATAGTGCCGATTTTTCATTTGTCGTCATTGGCGACCCCGGTGAAGGCGATGCCTCACAGTACATACTGCACGACCAGCTGGTGCGGGTGAGCGAAAAGCCGGCCGTGAAGTTTGTGGTGGTATCATCAGACGTGGTGTACCCCGATGGCGCCATGAAGGATTACGAAAAAGCCTTCTGGCTACCCATGATGGGGGTTAAAAAACCGGTGTATGCCATACCCGGTAATCATGATTGGTACGACGCATTGGAGGGGTTTAATGCCAGCTTTATGCGGCCCGACAAGGCCCGGGCCATGATGCTGGCCCGCCGTGAGGCCGACTTGAAACTGACCACCGCCCTGGAAGACAGAATAGACCAGCAATTGGCGATGGCACAACAACTGCGCCAGCACTACCGGGTGCCTACCGGCTTTCAGGAGTCGCCGTATTTCCAGATCAGCACCAGCGATTTTGTATTCATTGCCATCGAAACGGGTGTACTGCGGCGTGTAGATGACAAGCAGCTGCAATGGTTAAAGCAAGTGCTGGAGGCATCGCGGGGCAAATTCATTTTCTGTCTGCTGGGGCATCCTTTTTACGCCATTGGCGAGTACCAGGGCGATATGAATGAGGATTTTGCTGCCCTGCACCAACTGCTGCGCCAGCACAAGGTGCACGTGGTAATGGCCGGCGACACCCACGACCTGGAGTACTACCAGGAGCCACTAACCGATAGTGCTACCGGCACCCGGCACCAGATACAGCACTTTGTAAATGGCGGCGGCGGGGCTTATTTGAGTATTGGCGCTGCCTTGCGCCCCCGTACACAAATGCCGCAGCCCGTGTGGGCACACTACCCGGCCACGGCACCGCTGGTGCAAAAAATAGAGCGCCACAACAGCTGGCTGAAGCGCCCTGCCTGGCAGTGGACCAAACACTTTAATGGCTGGCCTTTTAGTGCTGAATGGCTGTCGGCCGCCTTCGACTACAATGTGGCCCCCTTTTTTCAAAGCTTTATGGAAGTAAGTGTAGAGCGTAGCCGTGGGCAGGTAAGGCTGCTGGCTTATACCCCGCAGGGGCCGCTTACCTGGGGCCAGCTGGAACACAGCAGTGGACTGCGGCCAACCGGCAAAAGTGCCGGCGATGTGGTAGAATGGATCATCCCCCTGCCGCGGCCTTAAAAAAAGGCGGCTCCACCCGCCCTTACCTTCGCAACCACTTGGTTTTCAATGCTCTCGATTTAAGCTCAGTTTAAGCTGGCTTTAAGCCGGCTTTAAGGTGGGGAGTACAGTTTTGCTTCATCAAACAAAACAAAAAAACTCACCTGACCATGAAAAACGTATTTCGCCCCCTGAGCCTGATGATAGTAGCCGCCGGTACCCTGGTAGCTTGTAGCAAAGAAGTAGCCGGCCCTGCCCCCGAGGCGGCCGCTACCAGTGCCCTGAGCGGCACGGTAATGCTGGTAGATAAGTATGGCAAGCTGCAAGCCGACCAAAGCAATGTGCTGGTAATGGCCGAGGGCCAGGGCCGCCAGCAAACTTTGCAAACCGGCGCTAATGGTAGCTACCGCTTTGGCCAACTACCCGCCGGCAAGTACAAACTGCATGTAAGTAAAGAAGGCTTTGCACCCTACCACACCGAGGTGCAGGTAGGCCAGCAGCCTACACAGGCCGCTACTGTAATGCTGGGCCAGCCCGCCGCCCACCAACTGCTGGCCAGCCAGCTGCAAATGGGGGCCCAGCAACTGAGCGCCCACCTGGATGCAGTACCGGCACCAGCCAAAGGCCAGCCCATGGGCTACCGCGTATTTGTGGCCAGCCAGCCCCAGCCCGGTGCGCACAACCATGTATACACCCGCATAGCCAGTACCGAAGTAAGCGGCCGGTACGATCTCATCAGCCGTCACGAACTGCAGCAGCTGGGATTTGTGAAAGGCCAAACCATTTACATAGCCCTGCACGCCGATGTGCTGAACGTGAGCCCCATCACCAACACGGCCTTCAGCAGCTACCCCGCCATGCAGGCGCAGCCGGCCGCTCACTTCCAAATCGTCCTGTAAAAAAGGGCTTTGGCCGAAAACTGCTCACGTATTGTTCTCTTTCTCATCTACTTTTCGGGTTCCGTTATGGCGCCCCACCATTTTCAACATCACCCACGCATGAAAAAGTATATGCTGAGTCTGCTGCTGGCGTTTGGCATACTGGCCGCCGCTGCACAAGACAAATACGATGAAGTACTGCTGACATCGGGCGTAGAGTACCAGGGCAAGGTGCTCGAGATCAACGAAAAGGAAATCAAGTTTTCGCACAAAGGCGAGACGCTGGTGTACAGCATAGCCCGCAGTAGCATCTTCCGTATACAGTTTGCCAGTGGGCGCACCGAGGTGATGACCGCTATTGAAAAAGAAGGTGACAAAGCAGCGGTGGTGACAGAAGCCAAAATAGACCGCAACATGGTGGCGGTACTTCCTTTCAGATTTGTAAGCAATAAAGGCTTTGGCGCCTGGGAGGAGATGAGCTACAACATACAACGTGAAGCTTATGCGCAGGCGGTGGGTGCTGGCAGCCGCTACAGTTTTCAATCGCCGCAGGTGACCAATGCCATTTTGCTTCGCCGCGGCATCAACCCCCAGCAGCTGCGGGCCTATAGCATGGACGAGCTGTGCAGTATACTGGGTGTAGGCTTTATCATGACCGGTGAAGTAAGTATGCGGTCGACCGGCTATGTGGCCACCGGCAGCCAGCAAACTGTTCAAACCAATAAGCCCGGCTACAACAAACCGGGCACCACTACCACCAGCACCGTCACTATTCAAAACAACCGCTGGAACGAAACCTACAATACAGTGGTAAACCTGCATGTGTACAACCAGCAAGGTGGTACCATTTTCAACCGTAGCAAAGAGTCGGTTTGGAGTACGCCTGATGCCTACAAAATAACCCTGAATTATTTGCTGAAGCGTACCCCACTGTAAGCCACGAACTCAATTTGGAAAAAACATCAATGCCTTGTATTTTCATCGATACTC
>JALOMC010000206.1 GCA_025455665.1 Chitinophagaceae bacterium
ACCCTCGCCACAGCAGCGCAATGTGGTGTTGCACCCCGAATTTGTGGGCGGACGCTACATGCTATACACCCGGCCACAAGATGGCTTTATAGATGCCGGTAGCGGTGGCGGCATTGGGTATGGCTTTGCCGATAGCATGGAAAACGCCATCGTAAATGAAGAATTCATTCTGGATCAGCGACGTTATCATACCATCTCAGAATTGAAAAACGGACTAGGCCCTGCCCCGCTGAAAACTCCCTACGGCTGGCTTCACCTGGCACATGGTGTACGCAACACGGCAGCCGGGCTTCGCTATGTACTGTACTTGTTCATGACGGATCTGGCTGACCCAGGCCAGGTGATACACAAACCAGCTGGTTATTTTATGGCTCCCGAAGGTGCCGAACGTACCGGCGATGTATCGAACGTATTATTCAGCAATGGCTGGATAGCAGACGAAGACGGACGAGTATTCATTTACTACGCCTCCAGCGATACTCGTATGCATGTAGCCATTAGTAGCATCGATAAGTTGTGCGACTATGTGATGCATACGCCAGCCGATGGCCTCCGGTCAGCCGCATCGGTGCAAAACATTTTGCAATTGATTGAAAAAAACGAACAACGACATACCAAAGCAAGCAGCCCTATAGATGTTGTGCTGATGGATAAATAATCAATCGATGATGGCATCCGCCGCGAATAACAACGCCAGTACGCTGGCGCCTGCCCTGCAGCAGCAGCTGGAAACCATGCTGCACTTTTGGCAACACCTGATGCCCGACCCCGTGCATGGAGGCTTTTGGGGCGCTATGAACAATGACCTGCAGGTAATACCCCAGGCCAGTAAAGGATGCGTACTACATGCCCGCATCCTGTGGACTTTTTCATCGGCTGCACAGCAACTGGCAAATAGCAGCTACACCGATTGTGCAGATGATTGTTATCGTTTTTTTCAGCACTTTTTTGATCCGGAGCATGGCGGAGTATACTGGAGCCTTCGGTACAATGGCAGCCCACTCGATACCAAAAAACAGGTGTATGCGCAAGCCTTTGCCATATATGGTCTGGCGGCCTACTACCAGCTGCGCCAACAGCCGGCCGTGCTTCAGCAGGCAGTTCACCTCTACCAACTGCTGGAAACACACAGTCTGGATAAAACAGCCGGCGGCTACTTTGAGGCTTTTAGTCGCCAGTGGGGCGAGCTGCCCGACCTGCGCCTGAGCGAAAAAGACGCCAATGAAAAGAAAACGATGAATACCCACCTGCACGTACTGGAAGCTTACACAGCCTTGTACCGGGTGTGGCCGCATCAGCAGTTGCTACAAAGCCTGCTACACCTGCTGCAAATGTTTCAAACCCACATCCTGACAAACCAATACAGCATGGGGCTCTTCTTCGACGAACACTGGCAGCGCAAAGACCAGCAGGTGTCGTTTGGGCACAACATAGAAGCCTCCTGGCTGCTGCAAGAAGCAGCAGAAGCAACGGGCGATGAAGCCTGGATAACATGGAGCCGTGAGCTGGCTGTGGCCATGGCCCGCCAGGCCATAGCAGGCATCGACAGCGATGGTGGCATGTGGCACGAAATGAATGCTGCCACCGGCCACTGGCAAAAAGAAAAGCACTGGTGGCCGCAGGCAGAAGCCATGGTAGGCTACTACAATGCCTGGCAAAACAGCGGTGATGCCGCACTATTACAGCAATCGCTGCGTAGCTGGCAATTTGTGCAGCGGTATCTGCTGGATAGCCGCACCGGTGAATGGTTTTGGGGCATTGACGCCAACTACCAGCGCCTGCCAAACGAAGACTTTGCGGGCTTTTGGAAATGCCCCTACCATAATGGGCGAGCCTATCTCGAATTATTAAAACGCATGGCTGCAAACAACGAATGAACTACCTATGAAGACTCGCATTTTAAAAGCATGGTTGCTATGCCTGGTACCGGGTGCATTGCTGGCGCAAGCCCCCGTGATTCAGAGTATTAGCCCCAACGCCGGCACCGTGGGCATCTACCAAAAGCTAGAGCTGACCATTGACCTCACAGCTTCTTTTACCAATCCATACGACTACGATGATATTGTAGTGCGTGCCAGCTTTACTGCCCCCAGCGGCAAGGTGGATCAGATAGAAGGCTTTTACTACAGCAGCTATACCCTGAATACCAATACCGGCAACCTGACGCCTACCGGACAAAACAGTTTTCGTATACGCTATGCGCCGGCCGAAACCGGCACGTACAGCTATACCGTAACGGCGACGAATATACAAGGCAGCACTACCAGCAATGTCAGCCAGTTTACTGCTACTGGCAGCACAGATAAAGGCTTTGTACGAAAAGGTCTGTCCAACTATTTACAGCACGACAATGGCGACCAATACATCATGATTGGACAAAACCTGGCGTGGCAGCAAAACAACAAGTACCTCAACTTTAAAAACTGGACCGATAAACTGGCCGCCAACAAAGCCAACTTTATCAGGCTATGGCAGTGCTACTGGGGACTGGGCATTGAATGGACCGGCAGCATCTATGGTGGCCTGAAACAATACAACCAGATCAATTCATTTTACACCGATCAGCTGTTAGACGAATGCGCCGCTAAAGACATCTACATGATGCTGTGCATCAACCACCACGGCATGGTAAGCACCAGTGTAAACCCAGAATGGAGCACCAGCCCCTACAACAGTGCGAATGGAGGCCCCTGCAACAATACCTGGGATTATTTTACCAACAACACCGCCAAAGCGCTGCACAAAAACCGTCTACGCTATATAGTAGCACGTTGGGGCTATTCCAAAAATATCATGAGTTGGGAGCTGTTTAACGAGGTGGAATGGACAGACCAATACAACAGCTACAAGACCCAGGTAAAAGACTGGCATGCTGAAATGGCTGCGTACCTCAAATCAAAAGACCCTTTTAAGCACCTGGTAACCACCAGCTTTGCACACGACTACAATGATGCAGCCACCTGGAACCTGCCCGATATCGACTTTACCCAAACACACTACTACAATGGCTCTCCCAATTTTGAAACAGTGCTGACCGGTGGTGTGCAACAATATCTGATCAGCTACAGCAAGCCCACCTATACCGGCGAGTTTGGCATCAACGCTTCGCAAAGCAGCCTTGCCAGCCTCGATCCTACTGGCATTCACATACACAATGCTGTGTGGGCCACACTGTTTAGCGGTGGCATGGGTGCCGGCAGCAGTTGGTGGTGGGATAGCTACATTGAACCCCAAAACCTGTACACCCACTATCGGGGCGCTGCCAATGTAGCTGCGGCCATACCACTGGCGGCCCAACGCTATTCGCCTACCACCGGTACCGTAGCCGGGGCTGGCGGCGGCGATGCAGTCATATCGCCCGGCTCGGGGTGGGGCCGCTCACCGGCCAATAGCTTCAGTATAGATGCAAGCGGCACCATGACACCGGCGGCCAATAATCTTGGCGAGTACATCTATGGCAGCCAATGCAAATCAGCCGAAAAAAATTCGCCCACTTTCAATGTAACCTCACCGGCCGGCAGCCAGTTGCGCATTCGTGTCACCGATGTTTCTTCTTTTTGCAATGCACAGCGCCTGAGCGTACGGGTAAATGGCAACGAACTGCTGAACACAGCTGTAGCAGCCAACACCACGTACACCGTCAACCTGCCCGCTGGCAACAATGCCATTTTAGTAGACAATGCAGGTGGCGACTGGTTTCGCGTCAGCTCATACACTTTTACTGGCATGGGCAGCGCCCTGCATACCTATTTGCTAAAAAGTGCCGATAACAAGCGGGCTGCCGGCTGGATACACAACAAAAAATACAACTGGACCGATGCCGGCCCAAGCGGAAGCATTCCACCAGCAGTAAATGGCGCCAGCATCAGCCTGGCCAATATGGCCAATGGCACCTACGATATCAAATGGTACGAATGCACCAATGGCACGGTAGCCAGCACCACTGTTGTATCTGCTACCAACGGCACCTTACAATTCACCATCCCTTCGCTTGCCTGGGACCTTGCATTTACGGCCACCGAACAATCGGTACTACCGCTGCGCCTGCTATCATTCAAAGGGTTGGCTCAGGCACAGCAGCACTTGCTGTATATCGATATTGCCGATGATAGCCACGTAGCATCGGTGCAGGTAGAACGTAGCGCCAATGCTACACTGTTTGAAAAAATAGGTGTGCTGACTGCTGGCCCAAACGGATTCAAAGGCAAGCACCAATTTGCCGATAAAGCGCCGCTGCCTGCCCAATCATTCTACCGGCTAAAAACAACCGACCGCGATGGCAGTGTGAGCTACTCCCAAGTCATCAGTCTGCTGCGGGCCGGCCAACTGTCAATCCAATTATTTCCTAACCCGGTACAGCATACCCTGCAGCTGGCCCTGGCCGCCCCACAAGGGCAATACCAGCTGCGCATTTTGAACCAGCAGGGACAGCCCGTAAAGCAGGTGCCTTGCCAGCTGATGCCGATAGCTACGCCGTGGCAGGTAGGAGTAAAAGAGCTGGTGGCAGGTAGCTTTTACTGCCAGCTATTGAATGCCGATGGAAAAATCATAGCTTCGAAAACATTCATTAAAGAGTAATCCACCGTTTCATTTTTTGCTCATGCGTTCGTTTTTTTATTTGCTGGCTGCCAGCATCGCCCTGTTGTCATTTCAAAAGCAATCTCCCATGCGTGTCATTTTTTTTGGCGACAGCATTACACAAATGGGTGTAGACAAGGGCGGCTACATATGGCAAATGCAGCAATACCTGCAAGACAATAAACTAACCGACCGCTACGAGCTGATAGGTGCCGGCATTGGCGGCAATAAGGTGTACGATTTGTACCTGCGCCACGAAACTGATGTGCTGGCCAAGCGCCCGAATGTAGTGGTGATATACATTGGGGTAAATGATGTGTGGCACAAAACCACGCATGGTACCGGCACCGATGCCGACAAGTTTGAAAAATTTTATCGGGCACTCATTGGTAAAATGCAAGCATGGCGACTTGAACCGCTACTCAGACATCATCAGAAAACTGGCGGCGGAGTACCAATTGCCATTAGCCGATTTGCGCCAGCTGTGGCAACAGTACAACGACGAAAACAATACCAACAACGACGAAAAAGGTATACTCACCACCGACCGTGTGCACCTGAACCAAGCGGGCAACGCCATGGTGGCAAAAGCAATGCTGCAAGTGCTGGGCATTGGCCAGCTACAGTAAAACAACGACGCTTCTTCTACGGCATCCATCCACAAGCCTTCCATGCTGCAGGCAGGTCATCTGCTGCCTGTGTGCGGGCTATTTTATGGGTAAATACAAGCTGCAGACATGAAAAAAATACTTCTACCACTCGTACTGCTACTGGCCACCCATACGGTGGCTATAGCACAAAGCACAAAAAGCAATTGGCCCATCATCCGCAGGCAAACTGATCAGCTGATGGAAGGCACCCAGGTATTTCGGTTTTTCGGATTGGCGGCACCCAATATCCAGCAAAATGAAAGCCAGCTGCGGCCAGACTTTTCCAATCGATTTCCGGATGAGTATGAGCTTCGCGACCTGCTCAGTGGCTTGCAGCGCATGGGCAGCCGCGTTACCCGCACCTTCTCATTGTCGGTGTATTCGCCGGCCGATAGTGGCATGCCGGTATACCTGCCCGCCCGCCGCACTTACAACGAAGCCGCTTTTCGCTGCCTCGATCAAATGCTGGCCCTGGCACCTTCTTATGATGTCCGTTTCATCATCCCGTTCATCGCCTCCCAGTCTTTTGGCGGCATTCGCGGTGTTGATGAATTTGCAGCTTTGGCGGGCAAACCAGCCGGCTCCTTTTGGACCGACGAAGAAGTGAAAGCTGATTTTCGCCATTTTCTTGACTTTTTGCTGCTGCGCAAAAACACGATCTCCGGCCTGCTTTACAAAGACGATCCGGCCATTTTGTGCTGGCAATTGGGCAACGAATTTGGCAGCTATGCCGGTGATCGCAAACTAAGTTATGCCGAGTGGACACCACACATCCAACAATGGTGTACCGAAATGGCTGCCTACATCAAAACAAAAGATCCTAACCACTTGCTGATGGAAGCCGGCGGCACCGACCGCGAAGCGATGTTAGCTAATCCTCACATCGACATCATCAGCGATCACCTGTACGAATACTGGAACCGCCTGGGCGGACAACCCTGGGAACTGGCACCCATTGCCGCTGCATCGTGGCAGCAGTGCCGTGGGCGCAAGGTGCTGATGGTAGATGAATTTGGCCTTGGCAGCATCGACAATCTGAGGCAGCTGATGAACACCATCAGCAGCAGTGGAATAGCAGGCGGCTTGCTATGGAGCATACGAGGCCACCGCCGCGATGGCGGCTGGTATTATCACAACGAAGGTGGTACACCCATCAACTCGTACCATCCCCCCGGCTTTGCCAATGGGTATGCATACAATGAGCAGCGTTTGCTGCAATTGCTGCGGCAGCAGGCATACGCCATTCGGCACATGCCGGTACCTGCCATACAGCCGCCGGCACCGGCACCAGTGCTCATGGCGCATGGCGGCGGCCTTACGTGGCGTGGTTCGGCGGGGGCCGCCTATTATCAGCTGCAGAGAGCCTTGCAGCCAAAAGGCCCCTGGCTGGTGCTGGCCACCGGCTTGCACGATGCCGTGGTGGCCGATGTGGCTCACTTTGAGCCATCAGCCGCTGCCCGATGGCCACTGGTACTTTTTACTGACGAATCGGCAAAGCCCGGCCTCACCTACTACTACCGGCTGAAAGCAGTGAACGAAGCAGGTAGCAGCGAGTGGTCACCCGTTTTTACCCATCACCAATAAGCATGTATGTACCAGCCAGCCGACAATAGATACGAACGCATGAGCTATCGCCGCATTGGTAGCAGTGGATTGCAATTGCCCGCTATTTCGCTGGGCCTGTGGCAAAACTTTGGGGCCACAGCCAATGCAGAAGTATGCCGCGATTTAATACTGAAGGCGTTTGACAACGGCATTGTACACTTTGACCTGGCCAACAACTACGGCCCACCGCCCGGCGCAGCCGAATCTTTTTTTGGCCACCTCATGCACAGCACCCTGCGGCCATGGCGTGATGAACTGGTGATAGCCACCAAAGCCGGCTACGACATGTGGCCCGGTCCCTACGGCATTGGCGGATCCAGAAAATACCTGCTGGCCAGCCTCGACCAAAGCTTGCAGCGGCTTGGCTTACCCTACGTCGATATCTTTTACTCGCACCGGCCCGACCCGGCTACGCCAATAGCCGAAACCATGCAAGCGCTGGATACAGCGGTGCGCAGTGGCCGGGCGCTGTATGCCGGCATTTCCAATTATCCACCTGCGGCGGCTGCCGAAGCCATCAGCATCGCACGGTCGCTGGGTCTGCCACT
>JALOMC010000207.1 GCA_025455665.1 Chitinophagaceae bacterium
GGGGCTCAGCAGTACCCGGCTCTTAGGCCACATACCAGTGCTGTAGTTAGTAGGCTGGCCATTCTGGTCAGGGAAAGAAAGCGACTTCAGCAAGGGATTTTCCAGTGGTTCATCCAGGTAAATGGGCAAATCACCACGCAGGCCAAAGGTCATTTTGAACTTGTCGCTGAAGTTCACATCATCCTGCACATACAGGGCGGTTTGGGCAATCTTCATTTCGGCAGAGTATACCGCAGCCTTGTTGGGGATCAGCGAATAAGTGTAGGCGTACGAAATAGGGGCCCGGTTGTTGATGAAGTCATCGAGCGAACGGAATACGTAAGAGCTTTGAGAACCCGGCATGAACATGTTACCTACATATTGCTGCTCGTACCAGCCGCCAATAGTAATGGTGTGCTTGCCACGGTACAGCTTAAAGTTGTTGGTAACGCTAAAGATGTCGTTTTGTACATCGTTGTTGAACGAGAATGGCTCATAACCAACACTCATGTAGTTGTTGGTATTGTTGTTGAAGATATCAATGATGGGGAAGGGCTGGCTGGGAGTGCTACGCGTGGTGCTGATGCCGGTAAAAGTACCCAGCAACTGATTGCTCCAGCGGCCACCTTTCGAGCTGTTGAGTTCCAAAGTACCAGAACGAACGATGTTGTCGAAACCGTAAATCGAGTTGTAAAACGACATCGACTGCAAACCAAAACGGGCGTTTGGCAGGTTGGTACGCGAAGCAGTAGCGCCAGGAGGGGTAAATGAGGGGTTGGTGGGCACCGACGTGGCATTGGTAATCACATCGTTGTAGCCAACCATTTCCTGGTAGCGGGCGCTCAGCTTGTGCACCTTGTTGATGTTCCAATCTATGCGAGCCAGGATCTTGTAGTTCTCCGTCTTGAAGTTGGGGAAATTGTCGAACACACCCGTTTCGTAGTTGTAGCGGCTGCGCATGAAGTCGCTCAGCTTGCGCAATGAATCAACCGGGGTGGCCGATACGTTGCCAATGCCCGAACCGCCAGCCGGGCTGAACAAAATACCCGGGCGATCTTGCTTTTCGTATTCACCGCTTACAAAAAAGAACAACTTGTTTTTGATAATGGGACCACCGAGTGTACCGCCAATAATCTGGTTGGTTTGCTCGGTTTGGGCCGGCAGTTTGAAATCGGATACACGGGCACCGTTCATGGCTTCGGTACGCAGCAGGCCGTACACGCTGCCTTTAAAGCGGTTGGTACCGCTTTTGGTAATCACGTTGATACCGGCACCGGTGAAGTTGCCTTGCCAAACGTCGAAGGGCGAAACGTTTACAGCAATTTCTTCGATGGCGTCGATAGAAATAGGCTGGTTAACACCGCCAGGCAGCGGGTCGGTGCTCAAACCAAAGTTGTTATTCAGGTTCGCACCATCTATCTGAATGTTGTTGAAGCGACCATCGCGGCCGGCAAAGTTGTTGCCATTGGCCTGAGGCGTCAAACGGGTAAAATCACCGATGGAGCGGCTGATGGTGGGCAGGGTTTGCAGCAAGCGGCTGTTAATGTTGGTAACCGCACCGCTGCGATCGATGGCGGCTTTGCGACGAGCCTGACCACTCACTACCACTGTTTCCAGTTCCGCTTTTCCTTCTTTCAGGTCGGCAGTAATGTTAAAAGGGTCACCCAGTACCAGCGTGATGTTATCAAACACAGCCGTGGCAAATCCGGTGTAGCTCACCTCAATGCGGTAGGGACCGCCCGAGCGTACGCCCGGCAGGTTGAAATAACCGCTTTTGTTGGAAAAAGAACTGTACACTGTACCAGTAGGCTGGTGTTCGGCCTTGATGGTGGCTCCCTCCAGGGGTTTCCCTTTCGGGTCGCGAACAATACCAGTAATGGAGCTGGTAGTGACCTGCGCCAGGCTTGCTCCTACCAGCAAAATAGCTACGCATACCAGGGAGACCCTTAGTAAACTTCTCAGCATAGTTTTGGATTTTTTTTACGAGTGCAAAGATGGGGTGATTGACTGTATCTACACGCTATTATTGTTAACAATTCATTACCCGAAAGTTTCACATGTTGCACACTTTCAGCGGGGTATAACCCTCGGTTGTAACTTTGCCGACCAATTTTTTACATGTTCAACACTATTGAAAGCGCCATTGAGGATATCCGCCAGGGTAAGCTGGTGATTGTGGTAGACGACGAGGACCGTGAAAACGAAGGCGATTTCATCTGCGCCGCCCGGACGGTTACCCCCGAAGTCATCAATTTTATGACCAAATACGGGCGGGGCCTGGTTTGTGCCGCCCTTACCACCGACCGCTGTGAGCAGCTCGATCTGCAGCCGATGGTCAGCAGCAATACCTCGCTGCACGAAACGGCATTTACCATCTCGGTAGACCTGATAGCCCCCGATACCAGCACCGGCATTTCGGCCTACGACCGGTACCGTACCATTCAGGCATTGATAGACCCGGCTACCCGACCAGCCGATCTGGGCCGCCCCGGTCATATTTTTCCGCTGAAAGCCAAGCCCGGTGGTGTACTGCGCCGCAGCGGCCATACCGAAGCCACGGTAGACCTGGCCCGCCTGGCCGGCTTTGAGCCTGCCGGCGTGCTGGTAGAAATAATGAACGAGGACGGGAGCATGGCCCGCCTGCCCCAACTGGAAGAGATAGCCCGCCAATGGGATTTCAAGCTCATTTCTATCAAAGACCTGATAGAGTACCGCCTCAAAAGCGACTCGCTGATAGAAGAACTGGTGCGGGTAGATATGCCTACCTCGCATGGTCATTTTACCATGGCGGCCTTTCGCGACCGTAGCAACGATATGGAGCACCTGGCCATTATGAAAGGCGAGTGGCAGCCCGGTGAGCCCGTACTGACACGGGTGCACAGCAGCTGCTTTACCGGCGATATTCTCGGCAGCCTGCGCTGCGATTGTGGCGATCAACTGGCCTGCGCCCTTGAAATGGTAGAAAAAGAAGGGAAAGGAATCATTTTGTACATGAACCAGGAAGGCCGTGGCATTGGCCTGATTAACAAAATGAGAGCGTACAAACTGCAGGAGCAGGGCGTAGACACGCTGGAGGCCAACCTGATGCTGGGCCTGCCGGCCGATGCCCGCGACTATGGGGTGGGCGCCCAGATACTGCGCCACCTGGGCGTAAGCAAGCTGCGCCTGCTGACCAATAACCCCAAAAAGCGGGTGGGCCTGATGGGATACGGACTGGAAATAGTAGAAACCGTACCCCTGGAAGTAGCGGCCAACCCACACAACCATTTTTACCTGACGACCAAGCGAGACAAGATGGGCCACGACCTGCGGGCAGCGCTGGGCGAACCATCTGATCAATAACAAACGGTTGGTCGATTTTTTTGACCGTTTCGCGGAAAGCGTATTACTACGCTAGGGCTGCGGAATGGTAGTTGATACTTTGCAAATATGTGGTTGAGAAAAACACTCAGGGCCGGCAGCCTGGCTGGTTTGCTGCACCTGACAGGCTGCGCTACACTGTGGGCACAAGCCGTGATAGAAAAAGGCTGCACCGACCCGGCGGCCAGCAATTACAACAAAGCTGTGCGTACCGATGATGGCAGCTGTGTGTTTCCCCGCACTTTTCATAGTCCGTCCGGGCACAAAACGCTGCCGGCCGTGCTGGAAGAAGTAAGCGGCACCGTATACTGGCAGGGCGCCCTGTACATGCTGAACGATGGCGGACACCCGCCGGCCTTTTACAAAGTAGATACTGCCAGCGGGCAGGTGCTGCAAACCATTTTGCTGGAAGGCGCCACCAATATTGATTGGGAAGAACTGGCGCAAGATGACCAATACTTCTACATTGGTGATTTTGGCAACAACTATCAGGGCAACCGCAAAAACCTGGTCATCTATCGGGTGGCCAAGGCCGATATTGGTACCGAAGAAAAAGTGACGATTCCGGCCGCAGCTGTGCAGCGCATCCAGTTTGGCTATGCCGACCAAACCGATTTTACCCCCACCACCAAGTCAGATGCTACCGCCTACGACTGCGAAGCCATGGTGGTGCACAAGGGGCGCATTCACCTGTTTACCAAAAACTGGATTGGCAACCATAGCCGGCATTACCAACTGCCCGCCAGGCCCGGCCAGCAAAATGCAGTGCTGATCGATAGCTTTTCCACCAACGATTACATCATTACCGGTGCCAGTTTTACGCCCAGGGGCAAGCTGGTATTTACCGCCTACACCCGCACGGGCTTTTGCAGCCTGCTGCTGCTCAGCTACCGCGAAACCGCCGATGGCGGCCTGGTATTGGCCGGCAATAAGCGGCTGATACAGCTACCGGGTGCGGTGGGCATTGGCCAGCTGGAATCGATAGCGGTGGATGAGCAGCAACAAGCCTGGATGAGCAGCGAACGCATCAACCAGATGGGCTTCAAAGTATCGGAGCGGTTTTATCCGGTAGCGCTACGGGCATGGCTGCCTCAGTAGGCCAGCTCTTGCAAGGATACGGCCCGGCCTACCGACAGCTGGTAGGCAGCGCCCACTTTCAGGGCGTAGTTGGGTGTATCGTGGCTCACCGCAAAATCAAAGCAAACAGGGTAGTGGTAGCCGGCCACGTGGGCGGCTATTATTTCGTGTACGGTTTGGCCAAAGCCCACGCTGGTGTCTTTCAGGTCGGTAAAACCGCCCACTACCAGGCCTGCCAGCTTTTGCAGCTTGCCTGCCCGGCGTAGCTGCAGCAGCATGCGGTCTATATTGTACAGGTATTCGCCCACATCTTCTACAAACAGGATGCAGCCATCCGTATTCACATCGCTGGGCGTGCCTAGCTGGTGGGCCAGCAGGCACAGGTTGCCGCCCACCAGCCGACCGCTGGCCTTGCCAGGGCGGTTAAAAGGGTGGGGGGCTGCCTTGTAATGCGCCAGCCTTCCTGCCAGCGCCCGCCGCAGCGATTGTACGTATTCATTTTGCCAGCCACCCTCGTTGAAGGCATTGGCCATGGGCGCATGCAGGCTGCA
>JALOMC010000208.1 GCA_025455665.1 Chitinophagaceae bacterium
ATGAAAAAGTACGGCAGCATGCTCAGGCCCAGCGCCAGCACCCACCAGCCAATATGGCTGTTGCCCCCAAGCGTTCGGTTATAGTCGGCCAGCGAAATGATGGTTTGCTGGTTTACCTGCAAGGTTTGAAATCGCAGGTGTGGCCCATTTTCCGCGCCGTCAAAAATGGCCGCATCGGGCGCTGCCAGGCCCAGCTGCAGCGTATCGCCGGGCTGTATGCTGCCCAGTAGCCGCTGTTGGCCGGCAGTAGCCAGCGCAAACTCGTCGGGCATGGCCAGCAGGCCTTTTTGCTGCAGCGGTATCAGCAGCAGCTGGCGCCCCTGTGCGCCACTTTTGTAAGGAAGGGCGCTGGCTACCGTAGTTCGTATCAACAGTTCATGGCTACGCAGCCGCTTTCCGCTGAGTAGCAGGGCCAACCCTAGCAATAAAAGCAGCAGTACACTTATCTTGCCAAAGTTGCTGTTCATGCCGCTCAGGCTTAGGCCTTCTATGGCGCCGAAGCGTACGCGGCTATGGCGATGTGGGTGACTCATGAAGCAAATGTGCTTAAACCTTTGAAAAGAAGTAGCTGTAGCAGGATACCATGATGCACACGATGCTGCGGCTGCATAAAAATAGAGAATACCAATGCCGATAGACGATCAACTGTTACTGATTCGTTCTAATGGTCTTTTTGCCATGCTCAGCGATGAAGACATTGAATCGCTGCAGCTAATCCATCATTTTAAGGAAACCGAGCCCAACGATTATATCTATTTCGAGCACCAATACCAGCAGTGCCTCTTTTTTTTGAAAGAAGGCTTTGTAGAAATAGGGTATGTAGATGGCGCAGGCAATGCACAACTGAAAGAGCTGATAGGGCCGGGCGATGTGTTTGGCAACCTGACGCTGCTACCCGGCAGCCGGCCGGCTGAGTACGCCCGGGCCCGCCAAAGCCGGGTAAGCCTTTGCATGTTTCGGCAGCACGATTTCAGGCAGCTACTGGCACGCCGACCCGATTTGGCCTTGCACTACAATGCACAACTGGGCCTCAAGCTTACTCGCTTTGAGGGCAAGCTGATGAACTTGCTGCACCGCGATGTTCGGCAGCGCCTTTTACATTTTCTGGCCGATTTGCCCTCGCAGTTTCCGCAGTTTTGCCAGGGCGCCGGCTTTTTGCTACCACATCATTTGCCGCACGAAGATCTGGCTCGCCTCATTGGCAGTAGTCGCCAATCGGTATCTGAAATACTGGCGGTGCTGAAGCGCAGTGGTGTAGTGCTGGCCAGCCGTCAGCAGCTGCACATTCCAGATGTTAGTGCTTTGCAAAAGCTGTTGGATGTCGGCTAGCCGACAGTTGGCACGCCGCCTGCCTGTTAGTTTCGGTGTATTAAGCATTACAAAACAGGCAGCTAATGAGACCATTTTTTTCAAGCATAAGCGGCGCCGGCCTGGCGCTATTGATAGTGGCCATGCTACCTGGCCTGCGTGGTGGTGCACAAGGCTGTAGCGATGCGGGCTTTTGCACCGTTGGTGCCATTAAGGCGGGCCATGCTGTAGCCGACACTGCTATGCAGCATCGTGTGTCGTTGTTGTCGGCCATTGGCCAGGGCGATGATGGTGTGCTGGTACTGACCAATGCACTGCAGTACGAATGGCAGTGGAAGCCGGCCTGGCTGCTGCAGGCCAGACTGGTAAGTAACTATGCCAGTGGCAACCTGGGCAATACGGCGGGCCTGGCCGATGCCATTGTGGCGATTAGCCACCAGCGTGCCCTGCGTGGCAAATGGAATATAGCCTATAGCCTGGGGCTAAAGCTACCCCTGCAGCAAGCCAACGCCAGCGAAGGAGGCCGCCCCCTGCCTATGCAGTACCAGCCTAGTTTGGGTACGCTGGATGTAATAGCAGGCATTGCTTTGCAAAACGATCGTTTTCACCTGGCAGCCGGCTGGCAGCAGCCACTTACACAGCGCAATAAGAATGGTTTTTTACCTGTGTACTGGGCTAACAATGAGGCAGCGGCCAACTATCCTCCCAGCAACCAACTGCGGCGCCGCGCCGATGTACTGTTACGCGGCAGCTATGCCTTGCTCCGGTCGGGGCGGCTACGCTGGCAGGCAGGATTACTGGCTATTTACCACCTGGGTCAAGATCGCTACACCGATCCTTTTGCAACACAGGGTTTGCAAAATATAGACGGATCTGAAGGGCTCACACTCAACCTGACTTCGCAGTGGCAATACCAGATTAGTAAAAGCTGGAGCCTGGGCCTGACAGCTGCAGTGCCACTGCAAGTACGTACTGTAAGGCCCGACGGGCTCACTCGTAGTTGGGTATTGGCGCCCGAGTTGTCATTCAGGTTTTGAGCAATTAAAAAAGGAGACGAACATGATGCGTAAAACAATATGGATAGCGCTGCTGCTGGTGGCCGCAGTGGGCTGCAAAAAAGAAGTGACGCCTACTACACCGGGTGCCGATATGCTGGCAACGGGTGCCGAAAAGCAATACACTGGCAGTTTTGTAGATGGGCCTTATGGCCGGGTGACCGGAAAGGCACACATAGTGCGCAATAGCAATGCCACTTTCGAACTATTGCTGGAGGGGCTCAACAGTAGCAATGGGCCCGACCTGCATGTTTATTTATCCAAAGAAATACAGCCGGTCAATTTTATCGATTTGGGTCCCTTGAAATCAGTAGCTGGCAACCAGTTGTACCGCTTGCAGGGACCGGTCGATTTTTCGGCGTACAAGTTTGCACTGGTGCATTGCCAGGCCTTCAATCATCTTTTTGGCAGTGCACAGCTTACCAAGAATTAATGCATGGGTGAATCGGAAAGGGGAACCGGGTATCTTAGCAAAGGCCGCCGCTGGCGGCTTTTGTGTTGTATGCAGGTTCATTGGCGGCTTTTTTGGTACAAACTGACACACTGGGAGCATTGGTCCTTCGGGGCGGTTTATGGCCCTATCCTTTGGTATTATGGCTGGCTGGCGCTGCGTGCCCGCAGTTTTTTCTTTTTCTCGGCAGCCAACCCCGACATGGAGAATGCGGGTTTTGTCATGGAGTCGAAGTATCGCATTTACCAACAATTGCCTGTGGGCACTTACCCGCCTACCTGGCTGCTACAGCCCGGCCCGGTAAATGAGCAACAGCCGCCGTGGGCCGAGGCGATAGCTAAGTTGGGCTATCCGCTGATAGCCAAGCCCGATATAGGTGCCCGTGGCCGCGGGGTGGTGCTGATAAAGGACGAAACCATGCTGCGGCGCTATCATGCGGCTATGCCTGTGCCGTACTTGCTGCAGCAGGTCATTCCGTATACCGAAGAAGTAGGCATTTTTTATGTGCGTATGCCTGGCCAGCCGCAAGGGCGCATTACCGGCATTGTGCAAAAAGAAATGCTGCATGTAACAGGCGATGGGATACAAACGGTAGCACAGCTGATGGCACAGCATCCGCGGGTACGCCTATATGCACAGCACCTGCAGCTGTTGCCGGAGCAGGCCGGGCAGGTGCTGCCTGCAGGCCAGGTACTGCAGCTGAGCGATGTGGGCAACCATGCCCGGGGGGCTCGCTTTATCGATGCATCGCATCGCAACAATGCGCAGCTGGAAGAAGTGATCAACAAATGGGCATTGCAACTGCCGCAGTTTCATTATGGCCGCCTCGATTTGCGATTCAAAAGCTGGGATGATTTGTATACCGGCCAGCACTTCATGGTAGTGGAGCTGAATGGGGCCGGATCGGAGCCCACGCACATGTACGATAGTCGTTATCGGCTATGGCATGCCTGGCGCATCATTATACAACACTGGCGCTGGCTGTACCGCATCAGTGTGCTGCAGCACCAGCAAGGCCATGCCTACATGCCGCATGCCGAGGGCAGGGCCATGATGCAATCGGTAAAGAAATACGATCAATTGCTAGGCACTTTTCCCATTCAGGATTTTAGCTAATAACAAGCGTATGCCATGCGTTGCAATGGCTATGTAAATGTGCAATGACAAATTGCGGAATAATGCGCAGCCATACTCGTAGTTATACGCTATGCCGGCGCAGCAGCGGCGTATAGTTTCGCTGGGTCGATGAGCTGAACCCCACTATTGCTTTGCCATGCCGATACGGCTTGACATTCGTCAAAAAATGACTGATAGCAAGAATAAGGGATACGGTTTACTTGACATTGCCTGCAGTGCACACTACTTTATCGTTTTCTTTTTCATCACTCAAAAAAACAAATCACTATGGCTACAAGTAAGTCAGCGGCGCCACGTAGGGCCCGCCCTGTTACCAAAGCTGCCACACCCCGTGTATCGCCGGCCGAAGCCACCGATGTGGCGGTAAAAGCGGTACGCTCGGTAGCACCGCTGGGTGGCGGTGTAGGCCCGCTGCGTGGGCCCAGCACCAATCTGGTGTCCGAACTGAACAACATCAATTTCAGCAAAATGATTGGCGGGCCTTTACAGGCTGCCATCGAAGCACAAACGGCTTCGGCCATGGCCACGGTCAACTTCATCAACCAGGTAGGCTTTACGGTAGATGAAAGCGGTAAGAAAGAGCTGGTGATGGTCGACTTTTCGCACAAGCGGAAAGACGTAAATGCCGACGGAACTCCTAACGACAGCGAAACCTCTATTCGGGTACCGCTGCTGGCCATGCTGCCCATTCCATCTATCCGAATTGAAACGGTGGATATCAACTTCAATGTAAAGCTGAACTCGGTAGAGACAGCCAGTACCAGCGATAAGCTGAATGTAGCGGCCGAGGTGAAAGGTGGTTTTGGCCCCGTAAGCTTCAAAGTGTCGGCCGCCTACCAGCGCCAAAGCAGCACCGGCGTAAAAGTAGAAAAGGAGTACAGCCTGAATGTGAAAGTGCGGGCCACGCAGGATGAAATGCCTGCCGGCCTCGAAAAAATCCTGAACATGCTGCAAAGCTGATGTGACAGCAGTGGCTGGCAGCTTGTACTCGCTACCGGCAATCGATTTTTTACCGAAATTACCCGGGCCCGGGTGCTGGCCGATACTGAAAGCCTGCGCATAGCCGATGAATATGCCAAAAGCCCGCTGATGAAGTATTTTTCGGTTCCGCGGTTCAAGATTCCGGAAATGGAACTGAGCATACCGATGGTGATAGCAGGTGCGCAGTACAACAACATTTACTTGTTTACCTGGCCCGAAAGCGATTACCAGAAGCTGATGCAGGACTACGTTCGTCGATTTGGTAGTCAATTCGTCAAGCAGATTCCGGTGGAAAGCCCTGAAATGAAAGAAGTGCAGGCCATTCTGCGAAAAAGCTATGCTGATTTATCAACCCTGCCGAATGTGCAAGACCTGAACCAACTCATCAATGAAAAACGCATTGATGTGGCAGAATACATAGATATGCTGGTGAAGGCGCTGATGAACTTATATGCCAACATAGAGCGGATAAAGGATCGGCAGGTCATTTTTACACGCATCACCCGCATTCAAACACAAGAAGAGCTGGTGGCAGAGTGGAAGCGGGTAGCACAAGCAACGCTGGGCGAAAACATTCGTTTGCAGGAAAGTGTATTGCGCAACCTGCTCATCAGCCCCGAAACCAATATTGTGAAAACAGAAGGAACTGACATCTCCATTCTGCAAATCAGGGCCAAGATCACAGAGGAAGGCATTTTCGTAAACAGTGTCAAAAATGAGAGCGGCGACGAAACCAAGGTCGTTGATTTTGAATGATCCCATTACTGCAATATCATAAGCTGGCCCTGCTGGAAAGCCTGATGACCGGTGCCCGGCAGGTGTTTGCAGCGTATGAGCAACGCGACTTTCATTTTGATGATAAGCTGAAAGCATGGTTGCAGCAATGCGATCAGTTTTTTGAGCAGCACAATGGTCCGGTCGAGCGGTCGCGTATCAAGGAATTGTACACGGATTTTATCACGCTGCTAAGGGGTACAGATCCGTATACATTCACCAAAATTGAAAGCCAGAAGCGGGCACAGGAGCTGAACATTGGCTACCGGATAGCCAAGCAGGCGCTGGAGGTAGTAACGGTGTATTACGAAAAAGTAGATGCCCGCCTGAAAGAAGCGGAGCAGCTGATAGGACAGCTGCTGCTGGCTATGCTACAGGCCGAAATGATTACTATGGTTGCACTTGGCAAAATAAAAACACAGCGACAACTGGAAGCCCTTTGGAAAAAAATGGGCGAAGACAAGCAGCTGCTGGTAGTGCAGAAAAAAGTGCTGCTGCAAATAAGCCGTTACGATGCCGTGCTACTACTCGAAAAATGTTTGGCTGCTCTGCGCCAATGATTGATAAACCTGTTGACCATTTTACCTTATCCTTTTTTTATTTCACCACCCACCAAAAAACAACACCGTATGGAAACACCGCTTTTCAGTATGGGCTGGCTACCCGACCTGCCCGATTTTCGCGACTACACGGCTGATCAGGACAAAGCTCCCAAAAAGCTATCGGCCATTGGGCGTACCGAAACCATTAAAGGTATGCTGAGCCAGGCCAAAGTAAACGGCAGCAAAGCGCCGGCCAAACTGGCAAAAACTGCAGACCTGCGTAGCTGGTGCTCACCCGTGGAAGACCAGGGCAACATTGGATCTTGCACAGCACATGCCGGTGCGGGTATGATTGAATACTTTGAAAGAAGGGCATTCGGTCGTCACCTCGATGCGTCGCGTTTGTTTTTGTACAAAGTGACCCGCAATATGCTGGGCTGGACCGGCGATACCGGGGCCTATCTGCGTACGACCATGGGTGCTATGTCTATATTTGGCTGTCCGCCCGAGCAGTACTGGCCATACGTACAAAGCAAGTACGATCAAGAGCCGAGTTCGTTTTTGTATGCTTACGGCCAAAGCTTTCAGGCCCTGCAGTTTTATCGGCTCGATCCGGCTGGTGCAGCCAAAAAGGCCGTACTCGATAGCCTGAAAGGACACCTGGCGGCGGGGCTGCCTGCTATGTTTGGTTTTACCTGCTACAGCTCGTTGTACTCTGCTACTGGCAAAGCTGGCAGCATTCCTTTTCCGGCCAATAGCGAAAACACCGTGGGCGGCCACGCCGTGATGGCTGTTGGTTATGATGATAGTAAAGTCATTACCAACCCCAACGATAAAAAGAAGACAACCGGCGCTATCCTTATTCGCAACTCATGGGGCACAGCCTGGGGCGAAGCTGGCTATGGCTGGTTGCCTTACGATTATGTGCTGCGTGGGCTGGCCGAAGACTTCTGGTGCCTGCTGCAAAAGGAATACATCGATACCAAGCAGTTCGGCCAATAACCCCCCCACACCATGGCCATCTGTACCTGCTGCAGGTGCACGTTCACCACATCGTAAAAAGGGTCGTTGTATGGTACATGGCTGAGTGTGTTGCCCCGTTAGCGGAATACCCCCGTTGTGGTATACACCTCAGCTGCATCCACAGCATCTTTGCATCTGTCAGCACTAACCGTTGCCTTCGGGCAGCGGTTTTTTTTGTTACCGGCCGGGCAGCTGATATTATTTTTTGCCGCTACCTTTCGGGTATGTACAAGGCATGTTTGGTAGCAGCAGCATTGCTGGCAGGTACGCAGCTGTCGGCTCAATTACCCACCGCCAGCAGCGGCCGTTTGGTGCGGCTCGATTCGTTTCCCTCGAAGTACGTCAGCAAGCGGCATATCGATGTATGGCTACCGGCTACTTACAATGGACGAACGCCACACGATGTGCTTTACATGCACGATGGGCAAATGCTGTACGACAGCACCACTACCTGGAATAAAACCGACTGGCAGGTAGATGAAACCATTGGCAGGCTATTGCAAGAAAATGCCATCAGACCGGTGATAGTAGTAGGTGTATGGAACAGTGGTAGCGGCAGGCATGCCGACTATTTTCCGCAGAAAGCGCTGGACTATTTACCCGCAGCAATTGTCGACAGCTTGTATGCAGCCAACCGGCAGTCGGGTCAGTCGGTATTCAATAATCAGAAAGTACATAGCGACCTTTATCTGCGCTTTTTGGTAGAAGAGCTGAAGCCGATGATAGACAAGCAATACAAAACAAATACCGGCCGGCCACACACGTTTGTAGCCGGTAGCAGCATGGGCGGGCTTATATCTCTGTACGCTATTTGCCAGTACCCACAGGTGTTTGGCGGCGCTGCCTGCCTGAGTACTCACTGGCCAGGTATTTTTCAGGAAAAGGACAACCCGGTGCCGGCGGCATTTTTCGCCTACATGAAAGATCATTTGCCCGACCCCGCCACGCACCGCCTTTATTTTGATCATGGCGATCAAACGCTGGATGCGTGGTACCCACCCTTGCAAAAGCAGGCCGATGAAATATTGCGCCAGCGTGGCTTTGTGCCGCCGGCCTTACTGTCCAGGTTTTTCCCCGGTACCGATCATAGCGAAAGGGCATGGGCCAGTCGGCTAGCCATACCGGTGCAGTTTTTGCTGGGGAAATGAAACGGAATGAGAGAGCAGTGCTACACAAAAAGTAACAGCAATGTCAAAGCAATGCCAGCCAGTGTGAAGTAAAGAC
>JALOMC010000209.1 GCA_025455665.1 Chitinophagaceae bacterium
GCCCTCGACATGTGGGTTTTTACCGTCAGCGCTGAAATACGCATTTGGTCGGCTATTTCCAGGCGGGAATAGCCTTCGAGGCGGCCCAGCACATACACCCGGCGTTGTTTTTCGGGCAGGCGGTCCAGGGCCCGCTCCAGCAGTTGGCGGGCTTCGCCTTCCAGCAGGCGGCGGTCGGCTTTATCGGGGCCGTGCATCTGCTCGGCTGCGCCCGGGCTGCCTGCCTTGCGCTGTTGTTCGCGGGCCAGCCGCTTAAACTGATTGATGACTTTATTGCGGGCCACCGTATACAGCCATGCTTCTATGGGGCGGTCTTTGTCCAGCTCCTGCCGCTTTTCCCACAGTTTCAAAAACACGTCTTGCACCAGCTCCTGCGCCAGTTCCGACGATTTTAAAAACTTCATGGCCAAAAAGTAAATGCGATGGCTGTACTTGTCGTACACGTAGCGGAGTGCCGGCTCATGGCCTTCATTCAGCATCCGGATGATCTCGGCTTCGCAAGGCAATTTTTCAGTAAGCATAGCAGCAATCGTGATTTGTGGTCCATGGATGGGGCACGGTCATCTGTCTGTTCACCTCAGGTCCGCTTTTTTGAGGGGGTCATGCTGCGCAAGGCAAATGGCGTGCAATGCGAGAAATGACGGAGCAGGAACGGTGCCTTTGTTCACCCTTTCGGTAGTGAAGTTCAATCAAAAACCAATTGAGAAAAGTAGTTTTTATGCAATCGATTGCAGCATGCGTAGCGCCAGCATGCAGTGCCGATGCAGGCATAACCAATGGCTATGAAGCAGTGCCGGCAGCATGCAGGCAGCATAGGAAAGCAGGCACGCCGGGCAGGCCACAAAAACTTAAAATGGCAGCCTTGCATTTCTGCTATATTTACCCCGTTGATGAAAACAGCCGACCCCGAACCTGGCACTGTGTAGCGGCTATTGAACTGGTGTAGACAACGAGGGGTCATTCCCAACATTTTTTATGCTCAATGGCCTGCGCAGTGGTGGATTTCTTACCCGGTGCGGGCTGCTTTTTTCAACTACTTTTCAGCGCTTTTTAAAAACTGCTTGGTGGCAGGGTCGGATGGTTTTGCAAAAAATCGGACCCTGTGACTGAGGTGGCGAAGCTTTCCGTAAAATGCTCGTTTTGCAGCCCATTTAGTACGTGCAGTGGCTGGCCGTGTATACCAAACCCCGCTGGGAAAAGAAAGTAGCCCTGTTGCTGGCCAACAAAGGCATGACCGTATACTGCCCGCTCAACAAGGTGTACCGCCAGTGGAGCGACCGGGTGAAACGGGTAGAAGAGCCGCTCTTCAAATCGTACGTGTTTGTACAGCTGGAAGATGCGCAGCACACGCCGGTGCGCATGACCGATGGGGTGCTCAATTTTGTATATTGGAACGGCAAGCCGGCGGTGGTACGCCCCGATGAAATAGAAGCTATCCGCCGGTTTTTGGATGAATACGATGAAGTAGAAGCGGAGAGCCTGGAAAGCATTGCGCCGGGCAGTACCGTGCAGGTGACCAGTGGCGTGATGATGGGGGCACAAGCCACTGTAGCCAAAATAGACAACAAGTACGCCGAAGTAATTATTGAAAGCATTGGCTACCGCCTGCGGGCCAAAATAAGTACCCGCAAACTGGTGGCCGTTAAAAAGAACAAATAAGCCGGGCCATGCGCCCGCCCTTTCTGCCTATGTCATCCCTTTCTGTTGTACGCCTGCGCATAGCTGCCTGCTGCCTGGCGGTACTGGTGCTGGCTGCCTGCCGCCCCAGCAAAGAGAGTATCGCCAGCTATCGCTATTTCGACAAAAACCTCGACTCGCTGAGCAAGGTGGTGCTGAAGCTGAAAGAGCCCGTTATTCAAAAGCACGACCAGCTGACCATTGTAGTCAGCAGTGCTTCGCTCGACCAAAGCCAGACCCAGGTGTTTAACCTGCTGAGTGGCAGTGCTGCCGGCGGTGGGGGGGGTGCCGCAGGCGGTGCCATCGGCTACCTGGTCGATTATGATGGCAATATCACCCTGCCCATTGTAGGCAAGGTGAAAGCCGAAGGACTGACCAAAAGCCAACTGAATGAAGCGCTGGTAGAAAAGCTGTCGCCCTATGTCAGGAATCCGGTCATCAATATCCGCTTCCTCAACTTTCGGGTGCTGATGATGGGCGAAGTAGCCGGCGGCGGCGCCTGGCTCACTTTTCCAAATGAAAAAGCCACCATAGTAGAGGCCATTGGGCAGGCCGGCGGCATTACCGATGTGGGCCTGCGTACCAATGTGCTGGTGATACGGCAGCAGCCGGGTGGCCAACTGGAAACCCACCGGGTAGACCTGAACGATGCCATGGTGTTTCAATCGCCGGTGTTTCAGCTGCAGCAAAACGATGTGGTGTATGTGCTGCCCAACGATAGCAAACTGCTGCAGTTCCAGCGTAGCAATTCGCCACTGTTTCGCGACCTGCCGCTGTATCTTGGCGTTTTCGCTTCTATTACCACCCTTGCTACTGTGGTGCTTCTTTTCACCCGGTAGTAGGTGCGGTACTGCCTGCCATTCTGTTTTTCACAGCTCACCCGTTTTCATTCTAAATGACTCCTTTACCTTCAGAATACAACCCCACGGGCGACGGTAGCGGTGGCAAGTTTTCGCCAGCCGATATCCTGTTTAAATACCTCGCCTTTTTGCCGCTGTTTCTCATCAGCATCACGCTCAGCATTGCCGGCGGCATCATTTACCTGCGCTATACTACCCCCAAGTACAGCAGCAGCGTACAGCTATTGGTAAAAAGCGGCGAAAGCAACCCCGTGTATGGCAGCCAGGGCGACATAGTAGAGCGGGCTTTGTACGGTCCCCGCGACATTAACATGAGCAATGAAATACAAAAGCTGCGTACCACCGAAGTAGTGCGGCGGGTGGTAGTGAAAAACAATTTTCACATCCAGTATTTCAATGAAGGCAATATCAAAACCTCGAACCTGTTTGACCAGGTGCCGTATCGGCTGGTGCCGCTGTATGTGGCCGATAGCAGTGTTTCTTACAAATTTCGGTTCAATGAACTGACGCCACAAGGCTACACCCTGCTGGTAGGCGAAACCGGCCGCGAAAAGCACCGCTGGACCGATGTGCTGAACATGGGCGGCAGCCGCTTTATGCTGGTACCAAAAGATAGCATGGCCGGTATGCAAACCACTGGCGATGCGGTGAACATTGCTACCTGGATCAGCCCTACCCGCCGTGCTACCGAAGTATTGTCCAAACTCGTCATTTTCTTATCAGACCCCAATACCACCATCCTTACGCTGAGTATGAATACCGATAACCCGCTGATGGGCCGGGCCATACTGGATGCGCTGGTAAATGAATACATACTGTACTCGGTAGAAACCAAAAACGTAGCCAGCGAAACAACCATTCAGTTCATCAACGAACGCCTCGACTCGCTGAGCAGCGAACTGGCAGGCATCGAAAAAAACCTGCAAGCCTACCGCGACCAAAACGATGTGCTGCCGGTGGAGCAACAGAGCACCTTGTTTTCGGACCGTATGACCGAGGCCGAAAGCCGCATGGCGCAAATAGACTGGCAGCTGCAAAACCTGCAGCTGGTAGAAGCTTATGTACGATCGAACCGCAAGAAAAATGAAATGGTCATTTCGGCAGCCGGGGTGGAAGATGCCACCGTGAACAGCCTGATTGGCGTATTCAACAGCCTGCGGCTGGAGCGGGAAAGCAAGGCCCGGCAGCTGCAGCCCGGTAGCCTGCAGCTGCAGGATATAGACAAGCAGCTGGAAGAAGTACGCCGCTCTATACTGGAAGCCATGGCCAACTACCGCAGCACCCTGCAGCAGCAGCGGGGCGAATACGGCAGGCAGGCCACCCAGTACAACCGCTACCTGGCACGCATACCCGAAAAACAACGCCGCCAGCTGGAAATAGAACGCCAGCAAAAAGTAAAAGAAGGCCTGTACCTGTACCTGCTGCAGCGCCAGGAAGAAATAGCCATCACCACGGCCAGCACCAGCCCCAGCTACGAGAAACTAAACCCCGCCACCGGCAGCGCCACCCCCATTGAGCCCGACGAAGGAAAGATCAGGCTGTTTTCCATTTTGCTCGGTATCCTGTTGCCCATCGGCTTCATTTATCTGAGAGATTTATTGAACGACAAGCTGATGACCCGCGATGATATCCGCAAGGAAACCAACGTATCCATCATTGGCGAAATAGGCCACGTAGAAAACAACAAAAGCCTGGTGGTGGCCGACAAAAGCCGCAACATCATTTCAGAGCAGTTCAGGATTGTACGCTCCAACCTGAGCTTTCTGATGGATAAAAAACCCTTCCAGACCATCCTCATCACCTCCACCATATCGGGCGAAGGCAAGTCTTTCATCAGCATCAACATTGCGGCCGTACTGGCCCTGAGTGGCAAGCGGGTAGCGCTGCTGGAGTTTGACCTGCGCCGCCCCCGCATCATGAAAAACCTGGAGCTGAAAAAAACAGGCACGGGTATCTCCAACGTACTGCTGGGCCTGGCCGAACCGGCCGATGTGTACACCGAACTGCCGGGCTACCCCGAGCTGCACGTGTACCCCACGGGCATTGTACCGCCCAACCCCGGCGAGCTGGTGCTGAGCCAAAAAAACAAAGAGTTTTTCGACTACCTGAAAGCCCACTACGACTACATCATCATCGACAGTGCGCCGGTAGGGCTGGTGAGTGATACGTTTAGTCTGGCGCCCTATGTCGATACTTCGTTGTTCATTGTACGCCACCGCTTTACCTACAAGCGGCAGCTAAGCTTTGTAGAAGAAATATACAAGCAAGGCAAGCTGCCCTACCTGTGGCTGGTGGTAAACGATCTGAAGATGGGTGCCCGCTTTGGCTACTACGGCTACGGCTATGGCTACGGCAAGGGCTACGGCTATGGCTATGGCCACTACTACGGCTACGGTGGTGGCTACTTCAGCACC
>JALOMC010000210.1 GCA_025455665.1 Chitinophagaceae bacterium
GACGGCCAATGGCAACGGGAAAAACCAGGTGTGCAACAGTCCGTGCTGAGCATTGGCTATGCCCCCAACAGGCAGGCACCCGCAGCGGTGCGCAACCAGCCTGTGTTTCGCAGCGCTGGTACGGGTGTCGATTTCAGGCACCAGGAGCCCGCCAACAACGATTTCAAAATACAGCCGCTGATGCCGTCCATGATATCGTACCGCGGGCCGGCCATGGCCAGTGCCGATATCAATGGCGATGGGCAGCCAGAGCTGTTTATTGGTGGCGCTGCCAATCAGCCGGCTGCACTACTCACGCTGGTGCAAGGGCGCTGGGCTGCTACGCAGCAGCCGGCCTTGCAGGCCGATGCAGCATTTGAAGATGTAGATGCCCGCTTTTTTGATGCCGATGCTGATGGCGATATGGATTTGCTGGTTGGCAGTGGTGGTTTTTCTTTTCCTGCCGGCGATAGCTTGTATGCGCCAAGGCTGTACAAAAATGTGAATGGCCGACTGGTGCGGGATGCCAGTGCTTTGCCTGCGCTAAGTGTAAGCGTAGGTAGCCTGCTGGTAGCCGATCTGAACAGCGACGGAGCCCCCGATATTTTGCTCGGAGCCCGGGTGCAGCCCTGGCACTATCCGCAGGCAGATAGCAGTGTGGTGTTGCTGAACAATGGCAAAGGCCAGTTCAGCGTGCAGCAGCGCTGGATGGCAGGGCTGGTATGCCACCTGCAAGCGGCCGATCTGGATGCGGATGGGCAAACCGAAATACTGGTAGCAGCCGAGTGGAGCAGCCTGCAAGTGTATCAGTACCGGCAGGGGCAAATGAACAACGTATCTGATCGTTATTTCGATCGGCAACTGACTGGCTGGTGGAACCGGGTATTGCCCGCCGATATGGATGCAGATGGGGATGTGGATGTGCTCAGCCTGAACTGGGGTATGAATTCTCAGTTGCAGCCCAATGACTCATTACCCATCGAATTATACTACGCCGATTTTGATGAAAACGGCAGTGTCGATCCATTGCTTTGTTATCCTATTCAAGGGAAAAATTACCCGATGGCCAGCCGCGATGAAATGACCGATCAGATCGTGAGTTTGCGGCAGCGGTTTCCTACCTACGATGCGTACAGTGAGGCACAAATAAACAGTGTACTATCAGCTGCTCAGTTGCAAAAAGCTACCCGACTCACGGCTACTACTTTGCAAACCGGTTGGTGGCGAAATGACAACGGCCGCTTCAGTTGGGTGCCCTTGCCTGCCGAAGCGCAGGTAGCGCCCATGTATGCAGCTGCCGTGGCCGATTTTAATGGTGATGGTATGACTGATGTATTGCTGGGTGGCAATGTGGAGCATGCCCGCATTAAACTCGGGAAAATAGATGCCAGCTTTGGCACCTTACTGCTGGGCAAGGGTAAAGGCGAATTTGCGGCTGCTACGCCCATGGCTGCTGGTTTGTCAATCAACGGTTGCATCCGGCAGTTTGAAGTGATGAGTGTAAAAGGGAGACGCTTGCTGATAGCTGCTATCAACAACGCACTTCCGCAGGTATATGAGTATTGAGCATGATGCGTAAAAAGATAACCAGAAGACTTCGGCCAAGCAGATGGCATGCGCTGCTGCTGTGCCTGCTATTGGTAGCGGGCAGTGGTGCCATGGCCAAGCAGCACACTACCAGCTGGCTGTATGTACGCATGCTGAAGCGGGTGACCGATGTGATGGTAGAAGATGTAACATCGCCGGTAGCTGCGGCCCGCTACTACGCTTACGTGACGCTAAGTGCAGCCGAGGTAATACGGGCAGGCGATCAGCGCTTTACCGCCATCAATGGGTATACGCCGTACCAGCCCCGGGTATCAGCGCCAGTCGATCATCAGGCGGTGGCTTTTGCCCTACTGCGGTCGGGCGAAAGGCTGCTGCCCAGCGGCTACCGCTTGCGTCCGGTCATCGACTCGCTGCTGCAGGTATGGGGGCCGGCTACGCAAGCCAATTATGTGGCGGCCGATAGTGCGGTGGCGCATGTGGTGCGCTATGCCGCTACCGATGGCTTCCGGCAGCTGAGCGGCCTGCGCCGCTACACACCGGTAGAAGGTGATGCCTACTGGCAACCCACGCCACCGGGCTTTTTAGCACCGGTAGAGCCGCAGTGGCGCACCATTCGGCCATTGCTGCTGCCCAATGTGCTGGTAATACGGGCTGCACCACCTGCGCCATACGATACCAGTGCCAATAGTGCTTTCAGGCGGCTGGTACAGGAAGTGTATGATACCTGCACCCGACTATCGACCGAGCAGCAAAACATTGCCATGTTTTGGGATTGCAATCCATTTGCCGTGCAGCAAATAGGCCACATGGAGTTTGGGCTGAAAAAGATTTCACCCGGTGGCCATTGGATGGGCATTACAGGTATTGCCTGCCTCGAACGCAAAACGGAGTTGAATAAAACAGTGATGGCACATTGGTGGGTAGCCGCCACGCTGCACGATGCTTTTATAGCTTGCTGGCACGAAAAATACACTACCAACCGGGTGCGACCGGAAACAGTGATACGCCGGCTGGTAGATGTAAACTGGCGGCCGCTGTTGCAAACACCGCCGTTTCCCGAGTATACTTCGGGGCATAGCGTGGCCAGCAGTGCAGTCGCCGAAGTGCTCACCAGCTTGTTTGGTCATCCGTTTGCTTTTTCCGACGATACAGAAGTAGAGTTTGGATTGCCGGTGCGGCGTTTTCAATCGTTTCGACATGCTGCTGATGAAGCATCGGTGTCGCGGTTGTACGGTGGCATCCATTTTAGAGATGCTATTGAAAGCGGCGTCATGCAGGGCCGGCAAATAGGACTGGCTATCGTGGGCAAGTTTCGCCCGGTATTGAAATGAGAAAGACCAACTTGAAAAAAGTAAGATGATTCAAAGATTTTTTGCAACAACACTCTTGCTGTGGACGAGTAGCACGCTGCTGGCACAAACACCCGATCTGGTGAAATGGGTAAACCCTCTGATGGGCAGCGATAGCCGGCCACTGTTGAGCAATGGCAACACTTATCCTGCCATTAGCCGCCCCTGGGGCATGCATGCCTGGACGCCCCAAACGGGTGCCATGGGCGATGGATGGCAGTACCAGTACAGCGCCGAAAAAATAGTGGGCCTCAAGCAAACACACCAGCCATCACCCTGGATAAACGACTATGGTCAATTTAGCCTGATGCCCATGACTGGTAAACTACGCATCCGCGAAAAGGAGCGGGCCAGTTGGTTTAGCCACAAAGCCGAGCAGGTGGCGCCGCACTACTACCAGGTGTACCTGGCCGATCATCATGTACTGGCTGAAATAACACCGACCGAAAGGGCCGCACAATTGCGTTTTACTTACTACGATGCCGATAGCGCCTGGCTGTTGGTAGATGCTTTTGATATGGGCTCGCAGATAGAACTGGCGCCGGATGGTAAAACGCTGAGCGGCTACAGCACCCGTAACAGCGGTGGTGTGCCCGATAATTTTCGCAACTACTTTGTCATGCGCTTTAGCCAGCCGGTGCAGCTGCATCGTTTGTTTGCTGCCGAACAGCCGGTAGCAGGCAACAGCGTAACCAGTAAGCACAGCATGGCAGGCTTGCTGCTGCAAGTGCCTAAAGGCGGGCAGGTAGTGGTGCAGGTAGCTTCCAGCTTTGTGAGTGTGCAGCAGGCATGGCTCAATTTGCAACAGGAAGTAGCACAGGATGATTTTGAAACGACGAAGCGCAAAGGACAGCAAGCCTGGCAGCAGGAGCTGCAACGGATTCAGGTAAGTGGTGGCAGCGAAGCCCAAATGCGCACCTTTTACAGTTGCCTGTATCGCTTGCTGCTGTTCCCCCGTAAGTTTTATGAAACCGATGCCAGCGGCTCCATCATTCACTACAGCCCTTACAATGGGCAGGTGCTGCCGGGCTATATGTTTACCGACAATGGTTTTTGGGACACCTTCAGGGCAGTGTTCCCATTTTTCAACCTGATGTACCCCGAACTGAATGCGCAGATCATGGAAGGCCTGGCCAATGCCTACCGCGAAAGCGGCTGGCTGCCGGAATGGGCGAGTCCGGGCCACCGCGATTGCATGATTGGCAGCAACTCCGCTTCCCTGATTGCCGATGCATATCTGAAAGGTGTGAGTATACCATCGATTGAAACGCTGTGGCAGGCACTGATGAAAAACACGGAACAAGAGGGGCCGCTGAATAGTGTGGGCCGAAAAGGGGCCGCCTACTACAACCGGTTAGGCTATGTACCGTCCGATGTGGGCATCAACGAATCGGCTGCCCGCACACTGGAGTATGCCTATGCCGATTTTTGCCTTTGGCAATTGGGCAAGCGGCTTGGCAAGCCCGATTCCATCCTGAACAAGCTGCAGGCTCGTAGTCAGCATTATCAGCATTTGTTCGACGATACAACCCGCCTGATGCGTGGCAAGCGCCAGGATGGCCGGTTTATGTATCCGTTCAATCCATTTAAGTGGGGTGATGCATTTACCGAAGGCAATGCCTGGCACTATTCATGGAGTGTGTTTCATGATATTGACGGATTAAAAAAGCGCATGGGGGGCGATGCGGCATTTGTACGCTTGCTGGATACGGTATTCAGTTTGCCGCCGGTTTTCGATCCGTCGTACTACGGCTTTGTGATTCATGAAATACGAGAAATGCAGATCATGAACATGGGACAGTATGCACACGGTAATCAGCCGATACAGCACATGCCTTATTTGTACAACTATAGCAGCCAACCCTGGAAAACGCAGTATTGGGTGCGGCAGGTGATGGATAAACTATACCATGCCGGCCCCGATGGCTACTGTGGCGATGAAGACAATGGGCAAACCAGTGCCTGGTATGTGTTTTCGGCCATGGGTTTTTATCCGGTATGCCCGGGCACCAGTGAGTATGCGCTGGGCAGTCCATTATTTCAGCGGGTAGTGCTCAGCAT
>JALOMC010000211.1 GCA_025455665.1 Chitinophagaceae bacterium
CCGGTATTTCAGCACAAAAGCTGCTATGCCCCATTGTGCAAAGCGGCGGGCCACTTCGTAGCCTTCGTGACCAATAGCCAGCCTGCCATAGCCACCACCCGGACAAATGATGACAGCCGGTGCAACACCCCGACTGCCTTTTGCCGCAAAGTAGGTGAGCGTGGGCCGGGTCACATCGGCTACTATTTCGCGGCCATCGGCATTCACTGTCGAAGATTCGGTGTTGGGGTTGGTCCACACACTATCGTACAGAGCCAATACGGCGGGCTGCTGCGCATAGCTGCTGCCGGCCGCCAATAGACCTATACCTACCATTGCTGCCAGCTGTTGCCGGCCGTATTTTCTGAAGCGTTGAAGGATGGCCATCCGGCTGATTGTTTGATGGGTAGACAGCGATGAAAACTGTATCATGATCAGCGCTGCAAAAAGTCGGCTGCCCGCCGGTCGGTAGCCAGGCTGTACGGCCTGGGGCCATATTGTACCAGGTGGCTGGCCACAAAGCGCAGGCCATCGGCTCGCACTACTTTCAGCTCCAGGGTATGCTCGGTGTCGGGCAGCTCAAATACAAAAAACGGATCGAAGCGACGCTGAATGTGCAAAGCTGGCAGCTTGACTGTTTCGCGGCGCTGGCCATCAATCCACAGTTCTATTTCCATGTGCGCCTGGCGGGCTTGTGCATCGGTCAGTTGGTGCTCTACCCGCCCTACTATGGCCATGCCGGTACCGCTAAAGCGTTGCTGCCAGCTTGGTTGCGCTGCATCTAGCTGCAGGCTTAGCCGCAGCTTGCCGGTGGGGTAAATGCCCGGGTGCGATACTTCGAGTGGCGCAGCAGCAATAGGCTGGATTAAAATTGTCGCCTGGCTGTTATCAACGGTGCCACCGTTTCGTTTGATCATTTCCAACGCCTGCCGATAGCTCAGCTCGTATGCTTTATTAAGCGATATGCTGGTGTATTTGAAATCGAGCGGTTCAATATCGGCCAGGCCCTGCTGCCAGTAGGCGGGAATTTTGCTGTAGCCATACAGCGTACCTAGTATACCAGCGGCGGTAGCCGGGTTGCAGTCAGAGTCTTGCCCGCAGCGGGTGCTTATCTCCATGGTTTTTGTGAAGTCGCCATTGCCATACAGCAGGCCAATGACCACGTAGGCAGCGTTCAGGTGAGCGTCTATGTTAAACGACTCCCACACGCCCTGCGGTACGATGCGGTCAGCATCGTACTTTTTTTGTACTTCCAGCCAGGTTTGCTTCCAATCGTTGGGGTAGCGGGCATGCCAGCTTATCACATCGCTGATGCATTGGTAAAACACACTTTTGGCCGGAATAGCCCGCAGGCTCTTTTTTACAATGGTTGGCACGTCTTTTTCTACAAACGCCAGGCTGTACATGGTGGCTACATACAGGCCGCCATAGTAGCCATCGCCGTAGTTCATGATATGCCCTATTTTATCGCTGATGGCCATGGCAGCAGCGGGCATACCCGGGCACATCAGTCCGGCAAAGTCTGCTTCAATCTGAAAATCGATCGCGTCGGCCTGCGGATTGTTTTTCCAATGGCCAGAGGCTGGTGGTAGTATGCCTTGCAAAATATTGTAGCGGGCCATGCTATTGGCATGCCACAGGTTGTACCCGGCTTCAGCAAATGCTTTGGCATGCAGGCTGGCTGGTGCATCCAGCCCGTGTTTGTCGAAAACATCTACAAACGTGAGGTCCATGTACACATCATCATACAGGCCCGGATTGTTTTCAAATGTTTGCTTCAGATAGTCTTTGTCCCAATGAATGCGTTGGTTATCGGGGATCATGCTGCCTTTGTACTGAAACTCGGTAGGGCCACCGTAGGTGACGCCAATGGTTTGGCCCGCCCAACCACCTTTTATTTTGTCTTGCAGTACACTTAGCGGTATGGTCTTTTTCACTTGGGCAGTAGTACCAAAACTGGCCAGCAGGCAGGCTACTGCCAGCAGCAGCCATCGTTTTTTTAGTAGGTTCATTGGTTGAATGTTTGATAGTGGGGCCAATGAGAACAAGTCGGCGCAAGTGTGCTACAAGTTATCGAAAGTCGAACCACAGTTCGCCACTTACGGGTGTGAAGTGGGGTAGTTTATCCGGCGCATTGCGTGCCTCTTTGCCCAAGGGCCAGGTAGCCAGCATGCTGTTTTTCTGGCTTTGCGGGCCCATGGCGGCTGCCGGCTGAAACTTGGTACCAATAGGGCTGATGGCTTGCAAAAAGCCCAGCTCGCCTTCGGCAAACGGCGGTGCGGTGTGCTGGTTGTATGCCCCGGCTGGTGCGGTGGGTTTCAGCAATTGCAAAAAGTAAGGATCGGCGGCGGAGTATACTGCAAAGCTGCCAGCATGGGTATGCAAGCGGGTGTAGTACACACCTGCATGAAAGCCTTTGAACTCAGGATACTGCCAACGTTCGCCGGTGATGGCATCGTTGTACGTTTTGTGCCAATGGCCATGCGTTCCTCCTTTCAGTCTGTTTTTCCATACCCGGTAGGGCCCCATGCCAAAGTAGTCTACAGCCCTTACAAGGCTATCGGGGAAGCTAAAATGCAAGCCACGCACATCGGCATCGGCCGGCTGCACGTAGCTGTACTGTAGCCGTACGGGTTTGCCGCTGGCAAATGTCCAGTGCACCTGTAGCGTAGCATCGCCGGTGTGCAATACTTGCAGGTGTAGGGCAGTATCGGTTGGTTGTAGTTGCCAGCGGGTTTTTTGCAGGCTGGTTTGCGCCAGCTGGGGCCCGCGGCTTAGTGGCAGCAGGGTGTCGCCCTTGTATACAGCTGCCAGCAGGCCGCTGCTGGTGTCAAACAGCAAGCGAACGTGATCCATCTTTACCTCCAGCAACTGTTGGCTGTAGCTGTAGGTAGCAGCAGTGGCGTTTTTGGAAATGGCAGGCCCCTGTTGCTGCAGCATTTGTAGTGGTGTTTGCAGCGGCCAGCTCCACGTGCATAGCTCCTGGCCATTGGCATCGGATGCTGTAAAGTAAAGCACTTGCGCCTGCTGCCAGCTGCCGGGCAAGCCAAGCTGTAGCCAGCCTTGCGCACCGGGCTCCAGCGCCATTCCCGGCAGGTGGCCACGCAGTGTGTCGCCGTTGGGCATTAGCAGCTTCCACCCAAAGCGGCATTGCTGCAGGTTGGTAAAGTGATAACGGTTTTGCAGCAGCAAGCGGCCATCAAAGCCTGCGCCGATGGTGGGTGCTGTTACCTGCACCGGGCTCCACAGCTGGCGAATGGTGTAGAAGCTGCCTTCCTTTTCGCGGAAGGGCCCGACAATGCCATCAGCGCCCTGGTTGCCTTTGGCATCCATGCTGTCATTTTTATCGGTGCGAACAATGCCTTCATCGGCCAGCACCCACAAAAAGCCGCCGCCCAGGTTGGGCTTTTGCAGCATGGTGTTCCAAAAGTCTTCCAGCCCGGCACCATGGCCACCATCATACAAGCCATGCATGAATTCGGTAGGCATAAAAATGTGCCGATCGTACAGCAGCGAGTTTTGCACGTAGTTGTAATCTGGGTAGTGCTTTGTTTCCAACTTGCCATGCCGCTCCCACGGCAGGTACACTTCCCGCTGCTGTATATCCCAGCGGCCGTACTCGGGTAGCAGGCCTTTGTTCCAGCCACCTTCGTTGCCATTGGCCCACAGCAGTATGCTGGGGTGGTTTACATCACGAATGACGAGTTCTTTCACCAGCCGTTTTCCCACAGCAGTGTCATAGCTTTTTTGCCAACCGGCCAGCTCGTTCAGCACGTACAGGCCCAGCGAGTCGCAGATGTCGAGAAAATGTTTGTCGGGCGGATAGTGGCTCATGCGCACTGCATTCATATTCATCTGCTTGATGAGCAGCGCATCCTGCAGGCTTTGCGCATAGGTCAGTGCTTTGCCGGTAGTAGGCCAGGTACAGTGGCGGTTTACGCCTTTCAATATCACCTTGGTGCCATTAATGTAAATGCCGTCGTTGCTGCGCAGTTCAATGCTGCGAAAGCCAATTTTTTCTTCCGTTTCGTGCAGTAGTGTGCCACCTGCATCCAGCAGTTGCACCCGCATTTTGTACAAGTGTGGTGCTTCAGCATGCCAAGGGATCGCATTGGGTACCACGGCTTGCAGGCTGGCCATGGTATCGGTCGGCTGCAGGCGGGTGCTGGCAGCCTGGCCTACTGCTTGTCCGCTCAGCGTGTATACCTGTGCCCGCAGCTGCATGCCCTGTGCTATGCCTGCGGTGTAGGCCTGCAGGCGCCACTGCCCATTGGCACGTGCATCTATGGCCAGGCGCTGTACGTGTGCTTTTGGTAAAATGCGCAAATACACTGGCCGGTAAATGCCGCCAAAAATCCAGTAGTCAGCTTCCCGTTCGGCCCGGTTGACCGAGGGGTCGGCCGACTGTTTGGCCACCCGCACCTCCAGCAGGTTGTCGGCGCCCGGCTTTACCAGCCGGGTGATATCGTATGCAAAGCGATAAAAGCCACCCTGGTGCACCGGCCCTGCCGATTGGCCATTCACTTTCACGTGGGTATCCGTCATGCTGCCTTCAAACACGAGGCTGATGGCATGCCCTTTGGCAGTGGCTGGCAGCTGAAAGCGATGGCGGTACAGCCCCTCTTCTTTGCCCTTGTTTTTGTCGTGGCCATAGTTGTAGGTACCAAAGCCATGAAACTCCCAGTTGGATGGTACCGGAATGGTAGTCCATCGGCCACTATTGCGGCCCTCGGTGCAAAAAAACTGCCACGGCACGGCATCGTGCGGGCCGGTGCCCGACAGGTATTGCACTTGTGTGTGCTGCGCTTGCAAAGCTGTGCAGACGGCCAGCAGCGCCAGCAGCCAGGTGGGGCGTAGTAGCAGTGTCCGAAGGCGATGTGTCATTTCTTTTTCTTTTCGGGGTGTTGCAGTTGCTGCTGCATCAAATGCATTTCGATACCGGCGAACAATACTGCAA
>JALOMC010000212.1 GCA_025455665.1 Chitinophagaceae bacterium
GGTCATGAACGGCTGGGAATTTTTGGAGGCCCTGGCTATTACGAATCTTAGCAGCCAGGTGCTCGTGGTCATCGTAACCTCATCGGTAGACATGGCAGATAGGCTGAAGGCACAGCGCTACGCCCATGTGATAGACTATGTAACCAAACCGGTAGATGACCTGGTATTGGATACCATTAAGCGACACCAATTAGTATCTCGCTACTTTACCTCCTGAGCAAAAAAATAGCGCCCTACCTGCGGGCAGGTAGGGCGCCGGCACTATCTCGGCAGTGCGGGGCATTATGTGCCATCGGCATGCAGGTTCATTTGCTGTACCCGCCAGCCGGCGGTCGATCGCCAGGGGCCATACACCCGCAGTACCACAGCCACAGCTACCAGCAAGGTGCCGGCAGCCATGGCGTAGTACTCATGCATCAGCTCCCACCAGAGGGTGGCCAGCAGCAGTGTACTACCCGCCACCAGCAGACCAAGCCACCACACCCACTGCCACCAGCCCGGAGCTGGTGGTCTCCATTCAATGTCTACTTTCTCTCCGGCCTGAAGTTGATAATGCATTTGCTGCTTTGCTGCGCCGTTTTCGATCAGGATGGTATAATCGCCGGCCGGCAGCAGCCATTCCATGTACGCGTTGCCTGCATGCAGCGTGGCGGTGGCAAAGCCGCTCACCGTAACCCTGGTAGGCTGCGGCGGGTACCACCAGCGCCTTGGCAATCGTATAATCAGCTGGTTCATACGCTGAAAAAAGTTTAGTTGATACTTAGTTACGTGAACGCGTCAGCGATGGATTGCCCTCTACATCTGGCTGCAACAGCAACGGGCTCTTGCCATCGGTAATGATTACTTTGGCATTGTTGCTTTTTGCCAGCTCTTTAAAAGCTTCAATAGCCCTCCACTGAATGAGCAATGGATTCAAGCCTTCGCTGATAATTTTTTGCGCATCGCGGATACCTGCTGCTTCTACCTTTTTCCGTTCAGCTTCCTGCTTTTCACGGTCTAGTACAAACTGCATCCGAAACGCCTCCTGCTCGGCCCGCAGCCTTTCTTCAATGGCTACTGTCAGTTCTCGCGGCAGCTTTACACTCTTCAGCAGCACCCCTTCTATAATGATGCCGCGTGGCTCCAGGTATTTGGCCATATCTGCTTGAATGGTCCGTTCGATATTGGCCCGCTCTGCCGTGTGCAGATCTTTGGCCATAAAGCGGGCACTTACATCACGCACCACGCTGCGAAAAACCGGTGAAATCACCACTTGCTCATAGTTTTCGCCCACACTGCGCAATAGCTCTGGTATTTTGTTCTTGTCTATGCGATAAAGAATACTCATCTCACTCTGCACGGTCAGCCCTTCTTTGGTAGGAAGGTCGGCTACCGTAGCCAGATTGGTGGTGCTGATAGGCACTTTCAGAATGGAGGAGAACATGCCTGCCATGTACAGGCCGCTTGGCTTCACATCGTCGGTAATGCGCCCTACCCGACGGCGGACTCCTACTTCATTTTGCTTTACGGTAACGCAGCTGCTGACTGCCAGGGCCAAAAAGGCCAAAACGGCTAAATTTTTTTTCATGGCAAATACATTTTGGGAGTTGATGCAATGCCTGAAATAACAACGACAAAACCAGAGTAAATGCTAACGAAAACCTATGGCATAACAGTCGGTTATGCCGCAGCACTTCTTAACGACTGGTTGGCAAAAAAGCACAGCAAGTATTAAGCATTTGCAAATGCCGGCACGACGTGCCAAATGCAAAAAAATGTGTCACAAACAATGACCAGGCTGAAAGAGTGCACAGGCAGCATTGGCTATGCCCGCACTGCACTGTTATGAATAGCTGCGGCTATTTCCTTGATGAGTGATGGGTCTTTTTCAATGGCATTACCGACCACCAATACATCGGCTCCGGCTTTGCAATTGCGGTAAGCTTTTTCTGGCTCGGTAATACCGCCGCCAATAATGAGTGGTGCTTCGATGGTACCTGCCACCTTTTCAATCATGCTTTCGCTGATGGGCCGGCGGGCACCGCTGCCAGCGTCCATGTATATCAGCTTCATGCCCAGCATTTCGCCAGCCATGGCTGTACACATTGCAATTTCATTTTTATCTGACGGAATGGGTGCCGCGTTGGAAATGTAAGAAACCGTGGTAGGCGCTCCCCCATCAATCACCATGTAGCCGGTGGGCATAATCTCCAGCCCACTTTGCTTTACCACGGGGGCGCTGATGACATGCTGGCCAATAAGTAATTCAGGATTGCGGCCACTGATAAGGCTGAGGTACAACAGCGCATCGGCATACCGGCTGACCTGGCTGGGGCTGCCGGGAAACAAAATGACCGGAATATTGCTTTGAGCTTTGATGTGCTGTACACAATCATCGAGGTGGTTGCTGATGACCAGGCTGCCACCCAAAAAGAAATAATCGACAGCTGCATCGGTCGCCAGTTGTACCAACTCATCCAGCGCAGGTTTATCCACCTTGTCCGGATCAATCAATACGGCAAAACTCTTCTTGCTGGCAGCCTTTCTTTCTACAAATATGTCGTACAGCTTATGCTTCATGCCGATGTGCGACAAAAATGCAATAAAAAATCGTGCTGCCTAGCCCCGTCCATTAAATTTCTTTCGCCGATGGGCCGGTAATTCACTGATGATCAATTGCTACCAACTGCTGGCAAGGCCCCGTTCGGCCGGCACCGGGTTATCCACCAAAATCGTTGATTTTCCCAAGCTTTTGCCAAAAGGACACAAACTGGCCTAATTGGCGTTTTATTTGACTACCGATACGAGTATGCCTTTCAACCGACTAGTACTAACCGCCAGCCTGCTGCTGCCCTTGATGGTGCTGGGCCAATACCACTTTACCGGAGCCTGGTACGGCCGTGCCGAAGCCAAAACAGGCCTCACGTACAATAGTTATCTCTGTGAATTGGTGATTTTAAAGAAGGGGAACAAGATCACCGGCAAGCTCAACTACTTTTTTGGTGCCGACACCTACTCTGCCCCCATCAGCGGCACCTTTTGGCCCCAAACCGGCACCATTGAACTTCTGCCTTTTAAGCTCATCAGCTTTTTTGCCCGCGACAGCAATGCCCCGGACTGCCTGATGGATGGCTCGCTGACGCTGTATACCGACAACGAAGACAGCACCCTTTACGGCCAGTTGAACCCCGCCAATGAGTACCGCTACGGCTGCCCAATCATGACGGTGCGGCTGCAAAAAGAGCGGAACCTGCCTGCCGGTGCCCGGCTGCTGGCCGGCGGCCCGCTACCCACTGGCAGCCAGCAGGCGGGCAAGCGCACCCAACTGCCGGCATCGGCCGAAGCCAAAGCGCAGCCCTTGCGCATGCCGGCCGATGCAAGTGCCCTGCAGCAGCGCAGCTTTGTACCCGGCCCCCTGATAGAGGTAGACAGCGACAGCGTAGAACTGCACCTGTACGACAATGGCAAGGTAGATGGCGACACGGTTTCTGTCTTCTTTAACCGGCAGCCCCTGGCCAGCCGGCTGGCGCTGGGTGCCACACCAGTGATACTGCACCTGGTGCTGCGGCCCGGCGAAAACGAAGTAGCCATGTTTGCCGAAAACCTGGGCGAAATACCACCCAATACGGCCCTTTGCCTGCTGTATGCCGCTGGCCAACGGCACGATATAAACCTGACGAGTAATATGGCCAGCAATGGCACCATCAGGGTACGGCGGCGCCAACCGGCTGACCGCTAGCGCCCCGGCTGGTGATAAAAATTATCGGCTTGTTCAGGCTTCTAAACTTTATTTGGCTGTAGCTGTTTCACAAACCGGCCGCAATTGCCTGCCGGTCAGAACACTTATTTTTGCCCCTTGTACTAATTATTGAGCATGGACATCACCCCCGGAGCACTGCTGAAGAAGATAGACAGCCCCGCCGATCTGAAAAAGCTGAGCCGCGAACAACTGCACCAGGTTTGCACCGAGCTGCGCCAATACATCATTGACGTGGTAAGTGTGCACGGCGGCCACTTCGGCGCCAGCCTGGGCGTGGTAGAGCTAAGCGTGGCATTGCACTTTGTATACAATACCCCCTACGATCAACTGGTGTGGGATGTGGGCCACCAGGCCTACGGCCACAAAATTCTTACCGGCCGGCGGGATATTTTTCCCAGCAACCGGAAGTACAAAGGCCTGAGCGGCTTTCCGAAGCGGAGCGAAAGCGAGTACGACACCTTTGGGGTGGGTCACTCATCTACTTCCATTTCTGCCGCACTGGGCATGGCCATGGCCGCCAAATACAAAGGTGAAGACCGTAAAAGCGTAGCAGTAATTGGCGACGGGGCCATGACGGCCGGTATGGCTTTTGAAGCCATGAACCACGCCGGTGTAGCCGATGCCGACATGCTCATTATTTTGAATGACAACTGCATGAGCATTGACCCCAACGTAGGGGCCCTGAAAGAATATCTCACTGACATTAGCCTGAGCCCCACCTACAATAAACTGAAAGACGATGTGTGGAAGGCGCTGGATAAGCTGCCGGTAGGTAAAAACTTCACCAAAAGCATGGCTCACAAACTGGCCGATGGGCTGAAAGGCGCCATCAGCAGCAGTGCCAACCTGTTTGAGGCCTTGAAGCTGCGCTATTTTGGACCCATTGATGGCCATAACATTTCGAAGCTGGTAGATACGCTGGAAGACCTGAAGAAAATACCTGGTCCAAAAATTCTGCACATTGTAACTGTAAAAGGAAAGGGATACGCCCTGGCAGAAAAAGACCAGACCAAGTGGCATGCGCCCGGTTTGTTTGATAAAGTGACCGGCGAAATCGTGAAAAAGAAGTTTGAGACACCGCAGCCTCCCAAGTACCAGGATGTATTTGGGCATACCATGATAGAGCTGGCCGAACTGAACCCCAAAGTATGGGGCGTGACGCCGGCCATGCCCAGTGGTTCCTCGAGTTTATGATGGACAAAATGCCTGACCGTGCCATTGATGTCGGCATTTGCGAGCAGCATGCGGCTACGGTGAGTGCTGGTTTGGCCACGCAGGGCATGCGGGTATTCTGCAATATTTACAGCAGTTTTATGCAGCGGGCTTATGATCAGGTGGTGCACGATATTGCTATTCAAAAACTACCGGTGACGCTGTGCCTGGACCGGGCCGGACTGGTGGGCGAAGACGGCCCTACGCACCACGGCGCCTACGATATTCCTTATTTCCGTTGCATTCCGAACATGATCATCAGTGCGCCGATGAATGAGCAGGAACTGCGCAACCTGATGTACACTTCGCAACTGGACAGCACCGAGCTGCCTTTTGTCATCCGCTACCCGCGTGGCGAGGGGGTAATGCCTGAATGGCGCACCCCGCTGGAAGCAGTGGAAATAGGTAAGGGACGCAAACTTCGCGACGGCGACGAAGTAGCCATCCTCAGCTTTGGCCACCCGGGCAATTTTGCCAAAAGCGCCATTGTAGAACTACAGCAGTACGGCATTAACCCCGGCCACTACGATATGCGATTTGTAAAGCCGCTCGACGAAGCGCTGCTGCACGAAGTATTTAGCCGCTACTCTAAAATTGTGACCATCGAAGACGGCACCATAGTGGGCGGCTTCGGCAGTGCCATCCTCGAGTTTATGGCACAGCATGGCTACCGGGCACAAGTGAAAATACTAGGCATACCGGACCGCATAGTGGAGCATGGCAGCCCCAAAGAGCTGCATGCCGAATGCGGATACGACGCCAATGCCATTGTTAATACCGTAAAAAGTATGATGCAGCACACGGTGACAGTGGCGACCAGCACTATGTTTCAATAAATCATCAGTACCTGGTGAACCGCTGCGCCACGCCTGCCCATTTGCAGGCGTGGCGTTTTCTTGTTTGCTGCATTGGCGGCTATATGGCCCCGGTTTGTTTAACCAAACAATAGCAAGCAACGCTGTACCGATACCTGTCACATGACCGTTTTACCAGCAAACGAATGGTCTATGCGGCATCCTCTGCATTCT
>JALOMC010000213.1 GCA_025455665.1 Chitinophagaceae bacterium
GAACTGGCGAATAGCCAGGCGACAGATAAAGTACCGCAAGTGCTGGCCATTATGAAAGCGTGTGGAGCAGATGAGTGGGCGGTGGCGCTGAAGCAGCAGTACTTTGACCGGGCCATGCAGCACCTGGATGAGGTAGCCGTAGTCAGCGGCCGAAAAGAGGTACTGACGGAGCTGGCGCATTTTCTGGTTCAACGCGACTACTGATTCGACCTTCATTCTCAACCTATTGCCTTCACCTGACAACGAATTGTATGGCGTCTTCATTGTTTCGAAAAAAGCCAATTGATGGTCTTACCAGCGATCACGGACCAGATGGCGACCACTCCGACCATGGCATGAAAAAAGTATTGGGTGTTCGCGACCTGACCATGTTGGGCGTGGCAGCCGTTATTGGGGCCGGTATCTTTTCTACCATTGGTTCGGCGGCATACAATGGTGGTCCGGGCGTCATCTTTCTGTTTATCATCACGGCTATTACTTGCGGCTTCACTGCTTTGTGCTATGCCGAGTTTGCATCGCGGGTACCAGTATCGGGTAGCGCCTATACCTACTCTTATGTCACGTTTGGAGAAGTGATAGCCTGGATACTAGGGTGGGCGCTGATACTGGAGTACAGCATTGGCAATATTGTGGTCGCTATCAGTTGGAGCGCCTACTTCAACAACATTTTGCACAATGTTTTCGGTATCGACTTGCCCGCTTACCTCACTACCGGCTACGAAACGGCACACCATGCCTGGCAAGATGCTGTAGCTGCGGGTAAACCAACAGCTGATCTGGTATACGAAACAGCGCCGAGGTTAGCGGGTATTCCTATCATTGTCAATTTACCGGCCTTCATCATCGTCATACTCATTACAGGACTGGCTTACATTGGTATTCGTGAAAGCAAAAGCACTGCCAACTTTATGGTGGGGCTAAAAATAGTAGTGTTGATACTGATAGCGCTGGTCGGGCTTTGGGTTATTTTTTCGGAAGGCACCACCAGCAATTGGACGCCGTTTTTACCCAACGGTATGACGGGAGTGCTGCAAGGTGTGTCGGCGGTATTCTTTGCCTACATCGGGTTCGATGCCATTAGTACTACCGCCGAGGAATGTAAAAATCCCCAACGCGACCTGCCACGTGGTATGATCTACTCGCTTATTCTTTGTACCGTTATATACGTCATTACTACGTTGGTTATTACCGGCCTGGTAAACTATAAAGAGTTTCAAGGTGTGGCCGATCCGCTTGCTTTTGTGTTCGATAAAATCAATATGCAAAAGTTTGGCACCTTCATCAGCATCAGTGCAGTGATAGCTGCTACCAGTGTGCTGCTGGTATTTCAAATTGGGCAGCCTCGTATTTGGATGAGCATGAGTCGCGACGGCCTGATGCCAAAGTCTTTTGGAAAAATTCACCCCAAATACCAAACCCCCTGGTTTGCTACCATTGCTACTGGTTTTTTGGTAGGTATACCCGTGCTGTTTGTCGACGATAAGCTGATGACCGATCTCACCTCCATCGGTACGCTTTTCGCCTTTGTGCTGGTATGCGGTGGCGTACTCATGCTGCCCCGTATAGTCAAAGAGCCGGGAAAGTTCAATCTGCCGTACATCAACGGACGCTTTATTGTGCCGCTGCTCACGCTGATCTTTATGTATTTCAGCAAGGAGCGAATTGAAACAAGCATTGCCAATATTGGCCATGAAGGGTACCAGGAGATATTGTTCCTTGTTTTCTTGTTGGGGGCTGTGCTCATTGCCGTTTTTTCGGCCATACGTAAATATTCACTCATACCCGTGCTGGGTATGCTGTGCTGCCTGTACCTCATGATTGAGATACCCGCTAAAAGCTGGACCGTCTTCTTTATCTGGATGGCACTTGGCCTGGCATTTTACCTGCTGTACGGCTACCGTCGCTCAAAGTTGGCTGCCAGCATGGCAAAGTAGCAGCTATGGCCCGTCATTTGCAGGCTGGTACCCGCGTATAAATGTGCAGCAGTATGAAGTTTGAAGTAGGTGATCAGGTAGTAGTAAAGCACAGCCATGAAGATGGCAAAGTCATCGAAATCATCAACGATAAGATGGTGCTGGTGGAGGTACGCGGGGTGCGTTTTCCTGCCTATACCGATCAGCTGGATTTTCCCTATTTCAAACAGTTTTCGAGCCAGCCGCTGGTGGCACCTAAGAAGCCGGCCCGTAAATACATTGAAGACGTAAAGCCTGAGAAAAATGCCCCTCGCTATCAGGTAGAAGAAGGCGTTTGGTTGCTGCTGTTTCCGGTCTTCAGCAAAGATGTGTTTGATGATGATGTGGTGGAAGCCCTGAAGCTGTACCTGGTGAACCAAACCAAACAGGGCTTGCGGTTTCAGTTTTGGCTGAACCTGCGTGGCGAACGTGAAATGGAACTACAAAATGAAGTGCCGGCCTTGCAAGACTTTTACCTCATCAATATTCCTTTTGAAGACTTGAATGATGCGCCCTCCTTCGAATTTGAGTTCAGCCTGAAGCAAGCCGATAAACGCAAGGCTGACTACTTTGAAGCTGTGTACAAGCCGAAGGCAAAGCAGGTGTTCAAACAAATCAGTCAGCTGCAGCAAGAAGGGAAAGCTTTTTTTGCACACCGATTATTCGAGCATTATCCCGATAAAGAGCAGGATACGCTGCCGCCCCTGCAAACCGATCCATTTGCCAGTTTGGCCAAAGCTGGTTTTAAAGTAGTGGCCGGCCGCAAGCTGCCCACCACCACGCCTCCGCCGCCTTCGGTGCTCGATTTACATATCGAAAAGCTGACCGACGACTACCGGCAAATGAATGCATTGGAAAAGCTGACCCTTCAATTGAAAACCTTTGAAAAATGGATGGACCAGGTAGAGTTACACCATCAAAAGCAAGTGTGGGTCATCCACGGCATAGGCAGTGGTAAGCTACGGGATGAACTGCACGAGCTGCTGAAACACCGCGACACGGTATCCAGGTTTGTAAACCAGTACCACCCGTGGTTTGGGCACGGCGCTACCGAAATTTTATTGAAGTAGTGCTGCAGATGTCTATAGCCCGATAGCCGTGGCAAGTGCCAGCTCAATCATGGGCGTCAGCGATTGTTCCCGCTGGTCTGCGGAGATTTTTTCATGTGTGGGCAGTACATCACTTACAGTAAGCAGGCAAGCAGCTGTTTTGCCCAAATGTTGTGCATTGGCAAACAGGGCAAAAGCCTCCATTTCAACCGCCACGCATGCATGCTTGGCTGCTATGGCTGGCAGGTCCGTTGTTTTCCTGTAAAAAATATCGCTGCAGTGCACCGGCGCTGCTATTAATTGCTGTCCGTTTGCTGCTGCTACTGCATTCAGCGCAGCAAAAGCATTGCCTGCAGGAAGCAGTGCGTCGTCATCAATGTCCCAGGCAAACCGGGCAAAGCTACTTTCACTGGCTGACAGTGATACATTGATCAGGTCATACAGTTGGCGGTCGGTAGTGTAGGCGCCGCAGGTACCTATCCGGATGATGTTTTGCACATCGTATTGGGTGTACAGCTCGTACGAGTAAATGCCGATAGAGGCGCAGCCCATACCGCTGGCACCTACGCTGATGCGATGGCCCTGATAATAGCCTGTGTAGAAATAAACATTGCGGGTTTGGCTTACCAGTTCAGCATCGGTCAGGTAGTGCTCAGCTATCAGCCGGGCACGCAGCGGATCGCCGGGCATAAGCATGGTAGCAGCAATACTTCCTGGGGCGGCGCTGATATGGATACTCATAGGTGCAAGTTTGAACCCGCAATATAGTATGCCAGCTTTCTACTTGGCCGAAACGCCGAGGTTGTAATGCATCATAAGTGTTTTTCGTCGTAGTAGCCCTCGTGCAAACCGAAGTGACGCTCTGGCGCTTGTTCATCCAGCGCATGAAACTGGCGGGGGCTCAGGCCGGTCCATTGCTGATAGGCTTTGGCCAGGTGCTGATAGTCGTGATAGCCGCATGCCATGGCTATGCGCAGCCAGCTGTAGTGCGGCTTCGAATTGCGTAGGCGAAAGGCTTTGTCGAAGCGGGCAATTTGCTGGTACTGCTTGGGCGATACGCCGGTGTGCGAATAAAATACCCGCTCCAGTTGCCGGTGACTCAGGCAGGCTTCACTGGCCAGCTGGTCGATGCTCCAGCGAGTGGCCATTTGCTGAAAGCGGCGAATGGCGTCATCCGCCACTGTGCTGTTGCGCTTTGCTTTGGCCAGTAGTTGGCGCACAAAGGCACTGGCAACTTCCAGCATGGCGTCGTAGCTGCCGCAGGCTGCCAGTTGATCGGTGATATCGCCAACCTGCGAGCCCAATAGCAAACTGGCATCGAGGTACTCGTTGGTGAGTTCGCCTGCCGGACAGCCCAACAACCGGTGTAGCGCACCCGGCTGAAAAATGATTTGGAATACCAAAAACCGATGTCCGATCCTACGCTGCGTTACTTCAGTAAACTGGCCATACAATACCACCCGATGATTGGCTTCCTGGCGCTGGCTGCTGCTGTAGCTGGCTACTTCTGTATCAAACGGATAAAAGGCCAGGCAATGCTCGGGCCGGGGCGGATATGCTTTGGCAGGCAAAGTAGCGGCGGCCTCAAATTCGAAGTGAACGATGCGATACAGCTGTACCACTTGTTGCACGTCGGGGGGCGGTATGTAGTCTTTTAGCAGCACAGCGGGAGCAGGCGATAGACAGTAAGGTAGCGAGTGCCAGGCAAATAATGGCTACAGCGTGATCGGTGGTCCTACTATTTTCATCCCGTGGGCCTCATGTATGCGTTGTGCTTCGGCCGGGTCCGGTGGGCCTTGCAGTTTGTCCATGGCTTTAAAAAATTCCTCCATTTGCCCGGCGGGCTGCAGCAAGTAAATCAGGCGCCCGAGATCGGTGAGCTGAAGCCACGTATGCGGCACGCCCCGCGGCAAAAA
>JALOMC010000014.1 GCA_025455665.1 Chitinophagaceae bacterium
CGCTCAGGCGCAGGTGCGTGTTGCCCTGCAAAAATCGACGGGTGGTTTGCGCTACATCAAATGCCAATGGCTGCAAGCCAACCTGTAGCCCCATGGGCGATTTGGGAAACTGCAATTGCATATTCAGCTCGGGTGCCAGCAGCATGGCAAGGCACCTACCGGCCTCGATATAAGTTTGCAGCAGCGCCTACCATACCTGGGTTTTCATGTTTGGTCTGTCTGTTGCACCCTCACCACGGGCTCATGCGGCGGCTGCGCCTGCAGGCAGCCAATGGGCGTTGCAAATGCTTCCATCCCAGCTGCCTGCAGGCAAGCTTGTACAGGTGCTACCGCATCGGGCGCTACTGCCAGCAGCAAGCCACCGTTGGTTTGTGGATCGGGCAGCAGCTTAAAGGCCTCGAGCATGTTTACTCCTTTTTCCATTTTCACCTGGCTGCTGTAGGCGTTCCAGTTGCGGTAGGTAGCATCAGGCACCATGTTTTGCGCCATATAAGCCTGCACGCCCGGCAGTACCGACAGCTGCTGATAGTCGATCGTTGCTTGCAGCTGTGCCGCCTGGCACATTTCCAGCAAATGGCCCAGCAGGCCAAAGCCCGTTACATCGGTCATGGCGTGTACGCCCGGTAGCTGGCCCAATGCGGCACCTACACTGTTCAGCTGTGTAAGGGTGCGCAGCAGTTGCTGGTAGTGCTCGGGGCTGATGGCACCCCGCTTGGTAGCCGTGCTTAAAATACCGGTACCCAGTGGCTTGGTCAAAAACAGCAGATCGCCGTCACGGGCAGTGCTGTTTCGCTTCAGGTGGGCGGCGGCTACGGTGCCGGTGACGGCCAGGCCAAAAAACGGCTCCGGACTATCAATACTATGCCCGCCAGCCAGTGGTATGCCGGCAGCTTCGCAAATGCTTCGACCACCTTTTATCACCTCGGCAGCCAGCGCTGCTGGCAGTTTTTCTACCGGCCAGCCCAGCACCGCCACGGCCATCAGTGGCCGGCCACCCATGGCGTATACATCGCTGATGGCATTGGCCGCGGCGATGCGTCCAAAGTCAAAAGCGTCGTCTACAATCGGCATGAAAAAATCGGTGGTGCTGATGATACAATCGCCACCCGGCAGCTCATACACGGCCGCATCATCATTGGTGCCATTGCCTACCAACAGCTGTGGGTACTGGCTACCAGCCGCGGTACCCGCAATGATATCGGCCAGCACAGCCGGCGCTATTTTACAACCGCAACCCGCCCCATGGGCAAAGGCAGTGAGTTTGATGTCTGGAGTGGATTCCTGCATGCCGCAAAGTGACGGAAAAACCATGCACGGGGCTGCAGGGCCTGGTAAAATTCGTGTCAGCCTTTCAGGCGGCGCCACAAGCGATAGCGCAAAGATGTGGTAAGCTTTTCGGCCCGGTACTGTCGGCGCTGTGCGGCTGTAGGCTGGGTGAAAATGATTCGACCGCCACCAGCCCACTTATCGGTAGGAAAAGGACCACCCGCCGGATTTTTGAATGCAGAGATGGTTTCAACAGACAAGGCCTGCGGAAAATAAGACTGCAGTGATTTGACCTGCTCGCCCCTGAAGCCTTCTACAAACAAAATAGCACCGGGCGCCGCCAGTGTCTGCAACTTGGCCAGCGTTCAATGTTGCTGTACAGTTCAACCTGGCTAAAGTCGGCTTGCAGATTGCGGGGCAGGGCCTGCAGGCAAAAATCGTTGGCTTCGGTGCCAATGTAGCGCAGGCGTTGGCCGCTGGCGTTGGCATAGCTCAGCAGGGCATGCGAAATAGAGCCGATACCCAGACCTACTTCCAGTACAGTCTTTACCTGGTAGCGCTGCACCAGTTCAACTATTTTTTCAAGCGCATATACGCTGGCTATGTGCTGGTTGCCTTCGAGGGTAGAAAAGTACTGATACGTTGGCTGCATGCAATAACTAGGATGGTGGTAAGAGGGCCCAATATTAGCGAACCTGTGCCGAATGGCCTGCCGTAAAAAAAACAGCGCTGCGCACCAGGCAGGTGCACAGCGCTGTCAATCGCTGAAGAGTGGTTCTTATTTCAGATCTTCCTTCTTCAGCCCGGTATTGATTTTTACATCGGTGATGTCGATGTCCTGCTTCAGCGGTCCGGCGTCAATATTCACTTTCACAGGAATTTGAACACCGTTGAAAGCCTTGTATTCTTTGAAGGTGGTCGTCATTACCACTTTGCCCATGGGGCCCAGCTCCTGTTCACGCATATCTTTTACCCGCAGGCCGGTAGCCACATCAAAAAACGAAGTGCTAGTGCTGCCACCCGGCGAGGTGATTTTCATTTTGTAGGCGTCTTTGCCTTCTACCGCTTCTATGCCCTGCAGTTCAAACTGATACCCGGGCGTGCTCAGGTAGTACCGCTCTTCGTACAGCATGGCTTTGGCATCCAGATTGGCTTTGGCATCGCCCTCTATTGGCAGGGGTGCACCCTGCATGCTGGCGCTATACTCACCACCTGCTTTCTTTTGGGTCATCATCGCCATTTCACCCATTTTGATGGCCGAGAAGTAGCCGTCGGGCAGCACGTGCTGCTGTACGTATATAAAGTTTTGGCCCATCAGGTTCATGGTGCCGGTGAGGCTGGCATCTTTAATAGCAGCAATGGCTCCTTCGCCACCGTATGCGGCCAGCGCCTTGCGCAATACGGCTTCAGGCGTTACGTCAGCGCTTACTTCTTTTACCACGGGTGCAGCCATGGGGTTGCCCTCTATGTCAAAATACTTTACCTCACCGTATTTATCCAGGCCCTTGGCTATTTCGCGGGCATTGCCTACGATGGTGATGATGAGGTTATTGGCTGGCACGTATTTGGCTGCCATGGCTTTCACATCGGCCGACTTTACCGCAGCCAGTTTGGTCAGGTAGGTGCGGTAGTAGTCTTTGGGCAGTTGATAGCGGGCCACATTCAATGCAAAAGCAGCGACGGTAGCCGGGTTTTCGAGGCTGCGGGCAAATCCTCCGCTCATGTAGTTTTTCAAGGCGGTCACCTCGCTATCGCTGGCTACTTCGTTGCGTATGCGTTTGAATTCGTACAAAAACTGACCTACGGCGCTGTCGGTTTTTTCATTGCGTACCGATGCACTGGCGCTAAAGCTACCGACCAACTTATCCGGGCTGACGCCACCGCCGGCTCCGTAGGTAAAGCCATACTTTTCACGCAGGTTCTGATTAAGGCGGCTGCTAAAACCTCCGCCCAGTACATTGGCCATTACACTGGTAGGGATGGCATCGGGGGCACCGGGCTTTAGCTGCACCGGCGCATTAATGCTGATGACACTTTGTACTGAACTTGGCCGATCTACCACCGCCACATATGTTTTGGCCGGCGCTGCCACGGCGTTGTATTTGCCGGCAGGCACCACCCCTTTGGCCCAGCTGCCAAAGTGCCTGGTAGCCATGCTGCGGGCTTCTTCTACCGTTATATCGCCCACCAAAATGAGGTAAGCAATATTGGGCTTCCAATACGTTTGGTGGTATTTTTTGATATCGGCCACCGTTACTTTCTGTACGGACTTTTCTGTTTCTATTTCACCATACGGGTGGGCTTTGCCATACATCAGCATGTTGCTTACGTTGTCGGCTATAGCGTTCGGGTCATCTTTGGCCTGGGCCAGGCCGCTCAGTGTTTGCTTGCGCACCGTCTCCAGTTCGCGGCTGTCAAACGCCGGGCGCAGGGCTACATCGGCCATTAGCTCCATTAGTTTAGGAAAGCTTTTTTTGAGAGAAGAAGCCGATACCGAGCTGGAGCTGGTACTGAGGTCACCACCCAAAAAATCCACGGCTTCGTCCAGTGTGGACTTATCCATTTTGGTGGTGCCCCGGCGCATCAGCGAACCAGCCATTGAAATAAGGCCCGCTTTCTCCCCTTCGAAAATGGGATCACGATCGATGGTAAGGGTGGCGGACACCTGCGGCAGCTTTTTGTTGGTAACCACAAATACCTTGAGGCCATTGGGCAGTACAAACGAAGCCGGATCGGCAATATTGATGACCGGCGCCGGACCAGGTTTGGGAGCTTTGCTACGGTCTATATCCTGGGCAGTGCCGGCCAGCGTAGCCAGTAGCAAGGCCGCACTGTAAAAAATATGTTTCATCGGAAGTAAATCTGTTTGTTGAAAAAAGCAGTTGAATGGACGATCATCAGCGAGTGCCGCATCAAGGCTTGGCGCTACCTGCCTGCCCCTTGGGCACGTAGTACAGCACTACCCGGTTATTCTTTACCAGGTATTTGCGGGCCACATTGCGCAGGTCTTCGCGGGTCACTTTCCGGTACTTTTCTATTTCGGTATTAATCAGGTTGGCATCGCCAAAGTATACCTCATAGTTGGCCAGGCTTTCGGCTATGCCCGCTACCGATGCATTCTGGCGTACAAAATTGCTTTCTACCTGGTTGCGGATTTTTTCAAACTCCCGCTCACTGATCAGGTTGGTTTGCACATCGGCTATCAGCGAGTCGATCGTTTGCTCCACATCGGCCGGCTTCACACCCATGTTGGTAATGGCAAAATTGATAAACAGGCCTGCATCTTCCAGAAAGAACGGAAAAGCACCAGCAGCTACTGCCTGCTCTTTTTGGTCTACCAGTGCCTTGTTCATGCGGCTGCTTTCGCCACCGCTCAGCAGGGTGCTCAGTACATTAAAAGCGTAGTACTCATCGGTACCCTGTGCCGGGCCGCGGTAGGCCTGCACTACGGCGGGTAGTTGAATGTTGTCTTCAATTACATCCCGCACTTCGCCGGCCATGGGCGGCTCTTGTATATTGGGGCGGGGCACCTCGGCACCACGCGGAATAGGGCCAAAAAATTGCTCGATTTTCTTTTTGGTGCTGGGTATATCAAAATCACCGGCAATGCTGAGGACCGCATTGTTGGGCACATAGTAGCGCTTATAAAAGGCCACAAACTCCTCCAGCTTGGCAGCCTCCAGGTGCTCCATGCTACCAATGGGTACCCACTTGTACGGGTGCTGCTGAAAGGCTCGCTTGAAAATATTTTCCACCAGGGTGCCATAAGGCTGGTTGTCTACCCGCTGGCGCTTTTCTTCTTTTACCACTTGCCGCTGCGTTTCTACACCGGCATCGGTTATTTCGGCATGCATCAGGCGTTCGCTTTCCATCCACAGGCCCAGGTCCAGCTGGTTGCTGGGCAGCAGGTCGTAGTAAAAGGTGCGGTCTTGCGAGGTATTGGCGTTGTTTTCGCCACCGGCATTGGTAATGTACTTGTCGAAGTCGCCCCGCTTCATGTACTTGCTGCCTTCAAACAGCAGGTGCTCGAAGAAGTGGGCAAAACCTGTACGGGAAGTGTCTTCATTTTTGCTACCCACATGGTACAGCACCGATACGCATACCACCGGGGCCGACTTATCCTGGTGTAAAATGACTTTGAGCCCGTTGGGCAACTGATACTTTTCAAATTGGATGGCAGGGGCCTGCGCCGAAGCCGCGACCACGGCCAGTAGCATGCCAGCTGTCAGTGTGTTTTTCACTGCTATCATTTTGTCTTGGTTTTTTTGGTATTGAGTTGGTAATCAAACAGCGCCGGAAATTACACAGGAGCCATGGAAACCAACGGTGCAGTCGTCTAATTTGTTCTACATTAACAGCCTCTTTTGTAAAACATATAACTGACATGTATAAGTCCCTTTTTCCAAAAATGGCCGGCGCCTGGCTGGCCGCCAGCTGTATAGGCACAGCCACGTGGGCACAGCCTACCGACTCAGCACAGCTGCGCCAGCTGGCCGATGAAATCATGCTGCGCAGCACGGCCTACAGCAACCTGCGCTTTTTGTGCAAGCAGGTAGGCCCCCGCCTGAGCGGATCGCCACAGGCCGCCAAAGCCGTGGAAGAAACGGCCCGCATGCTACGCGAAGCCGGTGCTGATACCGTATACCTGCAGCCCTGCATGGTACCCCGCTGGGTACGCGGTGCCAAAGAGCAGGGCCTGGCTACCGTGGGCGGCAAACAAAAGGCACTGAACGTATGCGCCCTGGGCATGAGCGTGGGCACGCCCGCCGCCGGTATTAAAGCCGGCGTAATTGAAGTACGCAACTTTGAAGAACTGGAAAAAATGCCCGACGAAACGGTCAAAGGCAAGATCGTTTTCTTTAACTACCCCATGCGGCCCGAACTAATACAGGGCGGCTATGGCGATGCGGTGCGCTACCGCGGTGGTGCCCCGGTAGCAGCCGCCAAAAAAGGCGCCGTGGCCACCATGGTGCGCAGCGTAACACACGCCCTGGACCAGTACCCGCATACCGGTACTACCCGCTACGATAGCGCTGTAAAAAAGATTCCGGCCTTTGCCTGCAGCACCCAGGATGCCGATTGGCTAAGCCGGCAGCTGAAGCTGCGCATGCCGGTGCAATTGTTTTTGAAATCGAGCTGTGAGCAGCTGCCCGATGTACTGAGCTATAACGTGGTAGGCGAAATACGCGGCAGCGAAAAGCCGGACGAAATAATTACCGCCGGCGGCCACCTGGATAGCTGGGACCTGGGCGAGGGGGCGCACGATGATGGAGCAGGCTGCGTACAAAGCATTGAAGTGATACGAGTGATCAAAGCCCTGGGCTGGAAGCCAAAGCGCACTATCAGGGCCGTTATGTTTATGAACGAAGAAAACGGACTACGGGGTGGCAACGCCTATGCCGACTACGCCCGCCAGCATAGCGAAAAGCATCTGTTTGCTATTGAAAGCGATGCAGGTGGATTTGGGGTACAAACGCTGGGTGTAAGCGGCCAACCCGAGCAGTATGCCAAAGCCAAAAGTTGGGAACCGCTCTTCAGACCTTATGGCATTTATGAAATAAGCAATGGCGGTGGCGGTGCCGATATCGGGCCCCTCCGGCCTCTGGGTACGGTGCTCTGCGGTGTAAACCCCAACAGCCAACGCTACTTCGACCACCACCATGCTGCCAACGATGTATTTGAAGCCGTCAACAAACGTGAACTGGAGCTAGGCGCTTTTAGCATGGCAGCTATTTGTTGGCTGGTAAGCCAGCACGGGCTGTAGGCTACCAGGCCACTCATCTTCAGGCGCACTTCTGGCAGCAGGGGTGCGCCTCATTTTTTGGGCCTGCTTGTGCAATGAAATGCCGATGGGCATCGTACAATAAGCACAGTTGTGTATTCAAAATGCCACTTCACCAATTGGGGCTCCAACGGTCAGGCAGTGGCCAATCGAAATCTGCTATTTTTAAGCCCACCAATCTCAACGATCTCAATTAATTCCTAACGACCAACCATGTTTTTGAAAAGAAGAGCTACCGCCTGCTGGCTGGGTGCACTGGCACTGGTGCTGCTTAGCATGCAGGCACAAGCCCAGGCCGACAAATACCCCCTCATCAATAGTGGCGCACTGATGAAGCAAGCATCGGAAAAGCACGATGCCGGCGAATACAAGGAAGCCTTGCGCTTGTACAACCAAATAGACCGCAGCGACACCAACTATGCCGATGTCATTTACGAAGTAGCCTACAGCCTGTACGCCGATAGCCAGTACCAGGCCTGCCTCAACAAATGCGCCGAAGGCGTTCGCTTGTATCCGACAGAGCGCACAAAATACATTTTGCTGCAGGCAAATGCGCTGGACGACCTGGATCGTATGGACGAATCTATTGCCACCTTCACAGAGGGCCTGCAGCTGCAGCCATACAACCACCTGTTTTTCTTTAACCGGGCGGTAGTATACAACCGTAAAAAGATGTACGACAGTGCCAGAGCCGATTTTCAGCAATGCCTGCTTATCAATCCTTATTACGCGTCGGCCCACTATCTGATGGCTGCCCACTACATGCGCACGGGCCAACTACCCCCTGCTATGATGGCTGCACAGATGTACTTACTGCTGGCCCCGGCGGGCCGCTACAAAAGCAATGCTGTACAGCTATTGAGCAAGATTAGCAAAGGAGCGGACGAAGCAGCCGAAGCGGCTGCCAATGCCAGCGAAGCAGCACTTGGCAACTTTGCCCCTGTACAGCAAATCTTATTATCAAAAGCGGCGCTTGACAAAAGCTATAAACTCAAAACAAGCCTCGATGATCCCATTGTCCGTCAGTCGCAAGTCATTATAGAGCAGCTACAATACGATGCCAACAGCGATGACTTTGCCATGCAGGTGTACACTCCTTTTTTCAGCGAAGTAATGAAGCGCAACCAACTGGACCCCATGTATTACAGCATGTTTGGCGGGCTCGAAATAGCCTCCATACAAAACTGGTTGAAAAAGAACGAAAAGCAAACCCAGGCACTGGTCGGTACTGCGCAGGACTATCTGAACGCCATCCGCACATCGCACCAGCTGAAATACCCCGACCGTGCCCCCAATAGCTACTGCTACTTGTGGGAGGATGGCTACATGAAAGGCAAAGGGCCCTGCAAAAACAATGATCCCAGCTTGTACTACGGCGATTGGGAACTATACCATAGTAATGGCCACCTGAGTAACAAAGGAACCCTGGACGAGCAAAAACGCAAACAAGGCATCTGGCAGGTGTACTATCGCAACGGACAGTTGAAAGAAAAAACCAACTATGTAGACAACAACGCCAACGGCCTATCGCTAGCATGGCACGAAAACGGACAACCATGGCTGGAGTACAATATGAAAAACGACAGCCTGCATGGCAAACAGAAAACATACTTCTACAATGGACTGCCCCGCATTGAATCGGAATACGAAAGTGGTAAACAGATAGGTAAAGAAACCGAGTATACCTACAGAGGTACCCTGCATGCTACCAGCTACTACAAGGCCGGCACGAAAGACGGGCCGCAAGCGCTGTACCACCCCAATGGAAAAAAGAAAGAAGAGCTGAACTATACGAACGGAGAGGAAGAAGGCCCCGTAACTGTGTACGACGAAGATGGAAACATCATATTAAAGGGAGGCTTTAAGACAGGCAAGCGCCATGGGCCCTGGGTAGGCTACTACAGCAATGGCAAGCTAAAGGACAGCACTACCTACGCCGAAGGCGAAGTAACCGGTGTGTTCAGCGAATACTTTGACAATGGCAGCATCAGCCGCCGTGGCAACTATGTAAACAAAAAGTTGGATGGCAAGCTCGATGAATTTGATGATGATGGAAAACTCTTCTGCCAATCGCTGTATGACCGGGGGCGCCTCCGCGAAATCACCTATTTCAACAAAAAAGGAGAGGTGATTAGCGCCACCAACACCCGCAGCGGCAAAGCTACTATCATCACCTACTCGCCCGATGGCTATAAAACAAGCGAAGGCGTGTACGATAAAGAAGGCTACCGCAATGGTGACTATACAGCCTACCACAAAAGCGGCACGGTGTACCGCCGCCAGAAGTATGTGAACGGCGACGAAGAGGGGCCTACCACCAATTACTATGCAAACGGTAGCAAGCGTACCGAAACCAGCTACAGCGCTGGCGTGGAAGACGGCTATAAAATCAGCTACCACCGCTCAGGCAAAATTGCAAGTGAGGGTTGGGTAAAAGAAGGGAAGCAGGAACAAAACTTCCGATTCTATTCGGCCAGCGGCCGCCTCACCAGCACCGAGTATTATCTGGAAGACGACCTGCATGGCTACAGTACCCAATTTTATGGTAATGGGAAGCCCTCGTGGGACATTCGCTACTGGAACAGCTGGATACAACATTGGACACAATACGATAGTACCGGCAAGGTGCTAAGCGATATGCCACTTGAAAAGGGCGAAGGGCCGTTGCTACTAAAGCATGCCAACGGGGCGCCCCTTACCCGAAGCACTTACAAAAATTATCTGCTCAATGGCCGGTACGAAAACTTTTACTTCGACGGACGCAAGCGTTTTAGCGGCATGTACAAAAATGGACAGCAAACCGACTCGGCCACGCATTGGTACTACAATGGAAAAATCGAAGTAACAGGCAAATATGAATGGGGCCAGCGAGAGGGCCTTTGGAAGTACTATACCGAAGACGGAAAGCTACGCGAAGAAGAAACCTATTTGCACGGCAACCTGCATGGCCGCGATGTGATGTACAACACTGACGGTACGCTGGATCGGGTATTGAATTTCAAAGGCGGATCACTCCACGGGCCCTGCCTCATTTACGGACCCGGCAACATGCTGGCTGTACAGATCAATTACAAAGAGGGTCAGCTGGTATCGTACACCTACGAAGGAAAAGACGGCAAACCCCTACCGGAAAAAATGCTGAAACCCACCGGCGATAAAATAGTGGCGTACTACAAAACCGGCGCCAAAAGTGCCGAGATAGAAGTAAAAGATGAAGATGAGGAAGGCGCCAAGGTAGTGTATGCACCCAACGGAACCATTATTCAAAAGGAAGTACGCATACTCGGCTTTTTGCACGGCACCCGTACCTTTTACTACCCGGCCGATGGCAAGCCAAGATTGGAAGAGTCTTTCAACCACGGCGAGCTGCATGGCCCCTCCCGCAGCTACTATGCCAATGGCAAGCTAAAGGCAGAGAAATTTTTTACCGACGATGAAGCCCACGGCACCTGGAAATATTATAATGAAGCAGGTGTGCTTACGCAAACCCGTGTGTACTATTACGGAACCTTAATAAGTGTGAAAGAATGAACCTGAAGAGATGGACGCTACTGTTGATAGCGGCCGGTACCGCCTGGCATGGCATGGGCCAAAGTACCGAAGAAATTATGCAACGGTATGCCAACGAATCGGCTGTGTTGCTAAACTACCGCACCGAGCTACGGCTATTTGTACAAAACGAAATACCCGTAGCCGAACGCAAGCAAGTAACCGATCTGTTAGTGCTGAACGAGAAAAATGCCTCCCTTTTCAGCCGTAGTTCGGTGTACCACAGCGGCTTCAATGAACTTACCAGTCTTGAAGCCTACACCCTGCCACCCGATAGCAAGCGACGCATTCCCATTGGCGAAAAAAAGACTGCTACCAGTGTCAGTCAATCCATCTTTTACGATGACGTGAAAGAAACAAGCTTCGACTTTCCGCAGCTTACCCGTGGCGCTATTGCGCATACTGAGTATACGCAGTTTGTAAAAGATGGTCACCTCCTCACACCTTTCTCCTATCCTGCTTCTATACCGGGTATCAACGTAGCTTTTAGTGTACAGGTGCCCGATGACATGCAGATAAAATACCTGGTGCTGAATGACAGCAAAGGCCTGCTACAGCTGAGCACCGAGAAAAAACGTGGTCAAACTACTTACACATGGCGCATGAGCCATGTGAAAAATGAAACCTCGTGGGGCGATGCACCCGATGATCGGTACTACGAACCGCATGTTATTATTTACATTACCAACTACCGAAATAGTGCCGGCGAGCAGCGCTTTATACAAAACACCGATGACTTGTATAAGTGGAACTCAAAGTTTCTCAGTTCGCTCAACCAAACAGAAGACCCCCAGCTGCGCCGCATTACCGATAGCCTGATAGCTGGCAAACAAACACAGCTACAAAAGGCTACCGCCATTTATGAATGGGTACAAAAAAACATTCGGTATGTAGCCTTCGAAGCCGGCCTCGAGGGCTTTCAGCCGCGGCAAGCAGCCGAAGTATGCAGCAAGCGCTACGGCGACTGCAAAGACATGAGCAGCATTCTTACCAGTATGATGCGCATGGCAGGCATCAATGCTTACTACACCTGGATTGGTACCCGGCACATACCATACAAGTATACCGATGTGCCCCTGCCCATTACCGACAACCACATGATAGCCACAGCAGAAATTGATGGTCAATGGTATTTTATTGACGGTACTTCACCCAACTCGAAATTGCAACTGCCACCCGATGCTATTCAAGGCAAGCAGGCGCTTATTTCGCTTTCGCCTACTGAATACAAAGTAATGGAAGTGCCCATAACACCAGCCAGTACCAATGTGGTGGTAGATAGCACTTTTGTACGCTTCACCAACAATGGCGTAGCCGGCCACGAAAAAGTAACGTACCGAGGATACTTTGGCGAAGATGTGTACAACGCCCTGCTGTACCGCGATGACAAAGGCCTGAAAGACTATGTCAAAACGCGGATGGGCAAAGGCAGCAATAAATTTATGCTGGGCAACTACCAGGTACACCGCACCGATCCTGCCAACAGCGCTGCCGCCATTGAGGCCAGCTTTGAGATACCCGACTACGGCAAAAAAGTTGGCAATGAGTATTATATCAATCTCCACCTCGAAAAACTCTTCGATAACCAACGCATAGATACCAGTGCCCGCAAAGTGCCCCGCGAATTCGACTACCAGTACGAAATCATTTCGCATCATTTGCTAGACATACCAGCCGGCTACCAGGTAAGCTACAAGCCCGACAATTTTGAGGTAGAAACACCTTACTACAGGCTGGTGATAGAGTATAAAACTGAAAAAGATCGCATCATAGCTACCCAGCACCTTACACACAAGGTGCTGATGCTGCAGCCACATGAATTTGTAGACTGGAACAAGCCACTGGGCAAAGTACAGGCACACTATAAAGAACAAATTGTATTGGAGAAAAAATAAACGACGCATGAAGAAATTATTGATAGCAGCTATACTGCTGAGTACCTGCTGGCTGGCCAAGGCCCAAACCAACACGCTTATGGCGGCCGCCCCTACCGAGCTGGACTGGAAGGCCAACCCCACCCTGCATACGGTGGATACTGCCTATGCCAAAGAAGCGGCTGTAATAGTGTACGACGCCCGGATGCACCAGTACCTGCCCGACGAAAAACAAGGTGTCATCATCAAAAGCCTGAGCCATCGGGTGATACGGGTAAACAACGAGAAGGGGGTAGAGATGTACAATAAAATTTACATCCCCGTATCGTACGGCGCCACGTTCGATGTGATAAAAGCACGGGTCATCACGCCATCGGGCAAAGTGGTACCCTTACCGGCCGATAAAATTTTGGATGAAGAGGACGAAGGACGACTGTACAAAAAATTTGCATTGGAAGGCGTAGAGGTAGGCAGCGAAATTGAATATTACGTGCTTCAAAAAAAGGGACCGAATTTTTTTGGGATCGAAGTGTTTCAGGCAGCGGCGCCGGTGCAGCAGGCCGTATTTCGGCTGGCTATACCACAGTATCTGCAGTTTACCGTCAAGGGCTACAACGGTTTCGAAGTGTTTAAAGACACCATTATTGAGGAAGAACGCATTGTAAATGGTATCGGCAAAAACATACCGGTACTGGAAGATGAAAAGTATGCACAGCCATCGGCCTACAGCCGCTATGTACAGTACAAACTAAGCTACAACCTCAGCAAAGACAAAGATGTACGCATGTTTACCTGGAACCAGCTGGCCAAAAACGTGCACGAAAACTACACCAAGCTGGAAGACAAAGAAGCAAAAGCCATCGCCGGTTTTCTCAAAAAAACAAACCTGGACCCCAACGTACCCGAGGAAGCAAAAATCATTGCACTGGAAGACTACCTCAAAACTAACATCAGCATCAATGAAGAAGGGATTGGAGAAGACGCAGAGCTGATTGAAAAAATAGTAAAAACCAAAGTAGCCAGCAACGATGGCTTCCGGCGCTTTTTTGCCGCCTGCCTCAATCAATTGGACATCGGCTATCAGATTGTGTTTCCCAGCAAGCGCAATGAAATACCGTTGGATGAAAAGGTAGAAAACTTCAGAATGGTGGATGAACTGTTGTTCTTTTTCCCCGCCACCGGTAAATACCTCGATCCCACCAGCATCTCTTACCGGTATCCTTATTTTTCGCCTTTGTGGGCAGCCACTACCGGATTGTATCTGCAAAATGTGTCGGTAGGTACCATGAAGACTGCGTATGCTGCTTTTAAAGCCATCCCGATAGAAAAGTACAGCAATAGCCAGCACAATACCGAGGTGAAAATGAAGTTGAACGAAAGCCTCGACTCGGTGCTGCTACATGGCAAACAGATCTTTATGGGGCTCAGTGCTGCCAATATCAGACCAGCCTACCACTTCTTGCCTAAAGACAAACAAGAAGACTTTACCAAAGACCTGATGCAAAGCATTAGCAAGAGCAAAGAGATCAGCAACATGAAGGTGCACAACAGCGCCATGACCGATGCCTCCACCAACAAACCACTGATATTGGAGGCGGATATGAGCAGCGCCGAACTGCTGGAGCAGGCTGGTAAAAAAATACTGGTAAAGTTGGGCGAAGTCATTGGCCCACAGGAACAGATGTACCAGGAAAAACCGCGGCAGTTACCCATCAGCATTGACTATCCGCACATCCTCGATCGATTGATAGAGTTTGAACTCCCGGCCGGCTATACCGTCAAAAACATCGACGATCTGAAAATCAACATCACTGATGGCAAAGACGGAGGCGAAGGCACAATGGGCTTTATATCCAGCTACGAACTGAAGGGCAACAAGCTGCTGGTGAAGGTGCACGAGTACTACAAGGAAATCGGCTATCCGCTTTCCGAATTCGAGGCATTCAGAAAAGTCATTAATGCCGCCGCCGACTTTAATAAAATAGTATTGGTGCTCGAAAAACAGTAGTCCCGCCACCTTTTCACTCATTTTCCACCATTTGCCGGCAGCGGAGTAGCTCGTTTGGGCCTCTGCTGCCGGTTTTGCTTTGCTACCCGGCGGGTTTTTGCACACCAGCAGCCCGGGTGGCAGTCACTCCGCCATGCGGTGTAAATTGCACCCCTTATGCACGACTTGTTAGCAGGATTGAACGAACAGCAGCGGGAAGCAGTGCTGCACAAAGACGGACCCCTGATGATTGTGGCCGGCGCCGGCAGTGGCAAAACCAAGGTACTTACTACCCGCATTGCTTACCTCATGGGGCATCACCAGGTTGATGCATTCAACATACTGGCACTCACGTTTACCAACAAAGCGGCTGCCGAAATGAAAGAGCGGATACAGAAGTTGCTGGGCAACAACGAAGCCCGCAACTTGTACATCGGCACTTTTCACAGCGTGTTTGCCCGCATCCTTCGCGGCGAAGCTCAACACATTGGCTACCCCAACAACTTTACCATATACGATACCGATGATAGCCGCAGTGTAATAAAGACGGTGGTGCAGGAGCTGAACCTGGACGACAAAACCTACAAGCCCAATGTGGTGCACAACCGCATCAGCGCCGCTAAAAATGCCCTGATAACGCCCGAAGAATACGCACAGGACCACCACATACTGCAGGAAGATGCCCGCCAAAACCGGCCCGCCATGGCCCGGGTGTACGATGCTTACTGCAAGCGCTGTTTCAAAAACGGCGCCATGGACTTTGATGACCTGCTGCTAAAGATGTACGAATTGTTGCGTGACTTTCCGGCCATCCTGCACAAGTACCAGCACAAGTTTAAATACATACTGGTAGACGAGTACCAGGATACCAACACCACCCAGTACCAGATAACCAAGCTGCTGGCAGCCGCCCACGAAAACCTTTGTGTGGTGGGCGATGACGCCCAAAGCATTTACAGTTTTCGTGGCGCCACCATCGAAAATATTCTGCAGTTTCAAAAAGACTACGACGATGTAAAAGTGGTAAAGCTGGAACGCAACTACCGCAGTACCAGCACCATCCTTAATGTGGCGAATGATGTAATTAAGAACAACAAAAACCAGCTGCCCAAAGAGCTGTGGACCGAAGCCGATGCTGGCGAAAAAGTTCGCATCGTGCGGGTAATGACCGACAACGATGAGGGACGATATGTGGCCGATGCCATCCAGGAGCAAAAGCTGCGCAATCATTTTAGGAATGCCGACTTTGCCATTTTGTACCGTACCAATGCACAGAGCCGCAGCTACGAAGAATGCCTGCGCCGCATGAACATTCCCTACCGCATCTTCGGCGGCATCAGCTTTTACCAGCGCAAAGAGATCAAAGACTTTTTGGGCTACCTGCGCATAATAGTAAACACCCGTGATGAAGAAGCACTGAAGCGCATCATCAACTACCCCGCCCGTGGCATTGGCAAAACCAGCATCGAAAAACTGATGACCGTAGCCAACGACCGCAACATGACGATGTGGCAAGCGCTGGAACAAGCGCAGCAAATTGGCATTCGCGGCGGTAGTCTCGAAAGCATGCAGGCCTTTGTGCAAATGATCAAGTACTTCCAGAGCATGCTGAAAAACAACAATGCTTACGAAGTAGCTTTTCAGGTAGGCAAGCATACCGGCATTGTAAAAGAGCTGTTCAACGACAAGAGTGCCGAAGGCCTGGCCCGCTATGAAAACATTCAGGAACTACTCAACTCGATCAAAGAATGGGTGGATGATGCGGAAAACCGCAGCATGATTGATGAAGATGGCACCCTGCTGGAAAACCCCGGACAACCGCCTGCTACCGATGCAGCAGCCAGCAATGCCGATGCCGGCGGCATGCTATTCAACTACGAGGCTACACAAAATATGGCCCCTGCCAACAGCAACCAGGGAGCCGTAGCATCGCTGGGGGCTTACCTGCAGCAGATTACCCTGCTCACCGATGCCGACAACGATAAAGATGAAAACGCCGACGTAGTAAAGCTGATGACCATTCACGCCGCTAAAGGCCTCGAGTTTCCCTGTGTATTTGTGGGCGGCATGGAAGAAAGCCTTTTCCCCAATGCCATGGCCATTAACACCCGCGAAGAGCTGGAAGAAGAACGCCGCTTGTTTTATGTGGCCGTTACCCGGGCCAAAAACAAACTATGGCTCACCTATGCGCAAAACCGCTACCGCTTTGGCCAGTTGGTGATGAACGATCCCAGCCGCTTTTTGGATGAAGTACCGCCACAGTATGCCGACCGTACTATGGCCGGTGGTGGCCTGCGCAACCAGAGCACCGGCATGAACTTTGGTGGTGCCAGCGCCTTCGAGCGGCTGCATGGCGGTGGCCGTGGCAGCAGCAATAGTGCAGCCGCTGCCGAAAAGCGCTACGGGGCGCCCCCGGGCAAGCAAGGCGCCACAGCCAAGCCCTCTTATGTGGGGCCCACACAGCCACCCAAGGTAAAAGAGCACCAACCCTCGGCCGACTTTGTGGCCAGCGATACCAGCAACCTGCAGGTAGGCGATAAAGTAGAGCACCAGAAATTCGGTTTTGGCGTGGTGGTGAAAATGGAAGGCGCCTCGCACAACCCCATTGCCACTGTGCAGTTCGACCAGAATGGCGAAAAGAAAATCATGCTCAACTACGCCAAGCTGCGCATATTGTGAGGGAGGGAAAGTGCTCTCGCAGAGGCGCAGAGAATTTGGATTCAGATTGACAAACAAACTAATTGTCCGCAATGTGATGGACTGGTAGTTGGTCGGAGATTCAATCCGTCCCAATCCTCCTCTGGCCTGGCCCATCTGCGGGAATCTGCGCAATCCGCAGGAGCTACCCTCTCTCGCAGAGGCGCAGAGAATTTGGATTCAGATTGACAAACAAACTCATTGTCGGCTATGTGATGGACTGGTGGTTGGTCGGAGATTCAATCCGTCCCAACCCTACTTTGGCCTGGCCCATCTGCGGGAATCTGCGTAATCCGCAGGAGCTACCCTCTCTCGCAGAGGCGCAGAGAACTTTGGATTCAGATTGACAAACAAACTCATTGTCCGCTATGTGATGGACTGGTGGTTGGTCGGAGATTCAATCCGTCCCAATCCTACTTTGGCCTGGCCCATCTGCGGGAATCTGCGCAATCTGCGGGAAATCCTTTTCAGACATAGGCGTTTTGGTTCAGCTGTTTTAGCGCATAACACGGCCCCTGCCAACTGCAAAGTGCCTGCTGTAAACCGGTTTCTTATAACCACCGTTTATCCACTGCTCGCCCAAGGCGCTAACTGCCGCAAATTGCAGTTCAACCGATTGATGTGAGCGTATGAAAAAACTACTGGCCGTATGCTGCTGCTGGCCCTTGCTGGCGCTGGCCCAAACCGATAGCACCGATACCGAAGATTTCAGCAAGTACACCGATGCCGCTGAAGTGCGCCGCTTTGCTACCCAAAAAGTACTCAACCTGTCCGCTTCCAAGCTCATCAGCGTTTCGTACGAGTTTCAGGGCAGCAATAGTGTAGACGTGGCGCCTGGTGCCGATGCTGCTTTCAGTCGCTTTTACCAAATGAAGCAAGCACAAGGTCCCCGCCTGTTGGCCAATTTTCCCATTGTCAGCAACGATCGCATTATTGTGAACCTGGGCGGCCAATACTGGGGCACCGCCTTTAGCCTGCAGCAGCCACGTGGCAGCATCAGCCCGGCCTTCCCCGACGGGTATTTCAACGATTACATGCATCACAGCATGGGCATCACTACATCGGTTTTCAAGCCGTTCAACGAGAAGAATTTTCTCATCGCCCAGCTGGGCGCCGATTTCAATGCCGCCCGGCCTTTCAGCAGCGGGTCATCGGCCAAGGCCGTTACCGTCAGCGGCACTGTTATTTATGGCTGGAAAACCTCTGAACGCAACATGTGGGGCATTGGCTTCAGCCGCACCTACCGCATGGGCCGCCTCATACACGTGCCCGTGCTATTGTGGAACAAAACCTTCAACGACCGCTGGGGCATGGAGCTGATACTGCCCGCCAAAGGATTTGTGCGGCGCAATATCAGTAGCCGCAACCTGCTGCTGCTGGGCTACGAGCTGGAAGGCAACCAGTACCTGCTGCCCGGCCTTACTGGCGGTGCCGGCAATAGCACCCTGTTTTTGCAACGCGGCGAAATAAAACCCCGCCTGCAGTGGGAGCGGCAGCTCAAAAACTTCATTTGGCTCACCGCACAGGCCGGTGTACGCGTCAATGGGCGCTTTGTGCTCACCGATCGGTACGCAGGCAACGACCAGCACGAAGTCTTTCGCACCCAACTGGGCGTACCCTTCTACTTCAATATTGGTATCAACCTCGTCAGTCCCTGATGCATTTTGCCGCCGGGGGGCTGGGCAGGCATGCGGCAGGGGGCTATCTTTGCGCCCACGTATGACCAACGATATTCTATCAGCACTGGCACAGCATACTGCCGATATAGCCGCCGCCGAAGCACCCAACGCCGAGGCGCTGGAGGCCTTCCGCATCAAATACCTGGG
>JALOMC010000214.1 GCA_025455665.1 Chitinophagaceae bacterium
AATTCATCGCAGGCAATGGGGCCAATATCCAGGCCCATCCAGCCATCGGGAATGGCGTTGCTGGGCGCCGATGAGGTGTTGGCAGCTGCGTCAAACTTATCAGCTATCAGGCTATCGCCCGGCAGGTGAATGCACACCCCTTTGGCTTCGGCCTTGGCAATGATGTCGCGGGCTGTTTCCAGCCGGTCTTCTTCGCACAGGCTATTGCCTATCTGGCCGCCCATGGCTTTCATAAATGTGTAGGCCATACCACCGCCAATGATGATATCGGTAGCCCGTTCCAGCAGGTTTTCCAGTATCATTATTTTATCACTCACCTTGGCGCCACCAATAATGGCGGTAAAGGGGCGTTCGCTTTTGTGCAATACTTTTTCGGCGGCGCTTACTTCGCCTTCCATCAGCAAGCCAAACATTTTTTTGCCTGCTTCAAAATAGTCGGCAATGATGGCAGTGCTGGCGTGTGCCCGGTGGGCGGTGCCAAAGGCATCATTCACGTACACATCGCCCAGCTTGCTCAGCTTTTCAGCAAAGCTGCGGTCGCCTTTTTCTTCTTCTTTGTAAAAGCGCAGGTTTTCCAGCAGCAGTACTTCGCCACCCTTTAGCATGCTGGCGGTCAGGTAGGCCTGTTCGCCTATGCAGTCGTCGGCAAAAAACACTTTGGTGTCGCCGCCCAGCAATTGCTGCAGGTGGCTTACCAGGTGCTTCAGCGAGTACCTGGCTTCGGGCCCTTCTTTGGGGCGGCCCAGGTGGCTCATCAAAATTACGCTGCCACCATCGGCCAGTATTTTGTGGATGGTGGGCAGGGCAGCCCGCATACGGTTGTCGTCGGTAATGGCTTGTGTTTGCTTGTCCAGCGGTACGTTAAAGTCAACGCGGATCAGGGCTTTTTGCCCGGCAAAATTGTGTTGTGAAAAGGTGCTCATGTTTTTAGTATAATTCGATGATTTTGGTAGTAGAGGTGGTGAGGATGGATACACATTTCGGCAAATGTTCGGCCAGTAGTGCCAGCATCACTTTGTTGTCGCAATTTCCTTTGCGTACAATTACAAGTTTAGGGGGGCTTCCGTAGCGATTCACCAGGCCCGCCAGGTCGGCATCTTTGCTCACTATGATAATCTGGCCTGCAGATTTTGCTGTTTCATAAAACTGCCGATCGGTGAAATTGGTGGCTTGCAACGTGTAGCACGATCGGACTGTCATTTTCAATTCCTCAGACAACCATTTAGCCAAAATGGGCGACAGATGGCAGTCCAGCCAAATTTCCCATTCACGCAGCATGAAACAGCAGCTTATGATCTACCGCATCAGCGGCAAAAAGCAGGGTGGCTTTTATATCATCCGGCGTAAGTAATGGATGTTGATCAATGATATCGGCAGCCGACATTCCACTGGCCAGCATTTCCAATACATCTGATACTGCTATACGGAGCCCTCTGATGGTGGGTTTGCCACCAATCACACCTTCTTGCAGCGTTATTCGTTCCAAAAGGCTTGTGTCCATTGCTTCGTTTTTGTCGCTTACAAATTACTGGTTTTTGCTGTTGCTCACTTTCGTTTTTCTTGCAGCAGGTCGCGGCTTTCGGTTATTTTAATCATTTGTTCTATGCAGTCGCGGTTGCGTTCAAAGCGATTGGTCGTTTCCAGCAGCTGTATTTCTCGCAGGGCACCACTCAGGTATTGGTAGCCTTTTACTGCCGAGGCCGAGTCGTAAAAGCATTCGTTCCAATCGTCCAGTTCGTTTGCATAGGCCATCCGTACGCCGTTGCTATACTCCATCAGGATGGGCCGCGGAAACCAGGAGGTAGGCATGGTAGCCACTTGCTGTTTTTCGGCATAGGTCCACACCGCTTCCAAAAAGCGCAGGTATTGCAGCACCCTTGTTCTGGTGGCCGTCAGGTCTTCTGGCTGCTGCGGTTTTTCCCGCCAGGTATTCATATCGGGCGAAAACGGGTCCGGATCGGGCTTGCCACCCGGGGCAGTCAGTGCCATGGTGCCTTCCAGCGCAGCCGGCGGTGCCAGCGGTTCGCGGTAGATGCGCACTTTCATTTCCTTGGGCGATTTTACCTCGTAGCGCCAGTAGGTATTCACAGTTTCCAGTTTGCCCGATTTGCGCTTCAACTCAATGGTTTGGGTTGTAGCATCTTCGGTCCACTTGCCATAATTGTACCCACCGGGGCCAAAGTAGGCATAGCTGCCATCGCGGTAAAATTTGATGACCCTGTTGGCCTCGCCCAGGTCCACGCCACTGGCCGTGGTATACCTGCTACTCAGCCAGGCTTGTTCTATTTTAAACTTGTCAGAACCTCCGCCGCTGCACCCGGCTAATAGCAGGGCCATAAAAACAACGGGGCCACCGATGTACCGGTAGCCCCGCTGATATTTTGTTAAAAAACTTTTCATTATTTGCTGATAAGACCTGCAAAATAATGCACGGTACGCACCAATTGGCTTACGTAGCTCATCTCGTTATCGTACCAGCTTACGGTACGTACCAGTTGCGTATCGCCAACGGTTTGTACACGGGTTTGTGTACCATCAAACAGGCTACCGTAGCGGATGCCGATGATGTCGCTGCTGACAATTTCGTCTTCGGTGTAGCCAAAGCTCTCATTGGCAGCGGCCTTCATAGCAGCATTTATTTCTTCTACAGTGGTTTTTTTGCCTAGTACAACTGTCAGCTCAGTAAGCGAGCCGGTGAGGGTAGGTACCCGCTGGGCGCTGCCGTCCAGTTTGCCTTTCAGGCTGGGTAGCACCAGGCCAATGGCCTTGGCGGCTGTTGGGCACAATGTTTTGTGCGGCTGCACGTGCACGGCGCAGGTCGCCTTTGGCATGCGGTGCATCTTGGGTATTCTGGTCGTTGGTGTAGGCGTGTACGGTGGTCATCAGGCCGTTTACAATGCCAAACTGGTCTTCCAGCACTTGTGCCATCGGGGCCAGGCAGTTGGTAGTGCAGCTGGCGCAGCTGATAATGGTCTCGCTGCCATCTAGGTTGTTGTGGTTTACATTGAAAACGATGGTTTTCAGGTCGCCGGTGGCGGGGGCTGAAATCACCACCCGCTTGGCACCCGCGGTCAGGTGTGCTTCGGCCTTGGCTTTGTCGGTAAAAAAGCCGGTACACTCCAGCACTACATCCACATCGTGGCTACCCCAGGGAATGTCGGCAGGATTCTTCTGCGCATAAATTTTGATCACATCGCCATTGACGGTAATGCTGTCTTCGCCAGCCGATACCTGTTCTTCAAAGCGGCCCTGTGCACTGTCGTACTTCAGCAGGTGTGCCAGGGTTTTGGGGCTGGTCAGGTCGTTGATGGCCACTACGTCGATGCCGTCCATATTATAAATCTGGCGAAAGACCAGGCGGCCAATTCTGCCAAAACCGTTGATAGCAACTTTAACTGTACTCATGGTTAGAAGGTGTTTTTAAAAATGCGAGGCGAAGGTAACCGATTGATTTCATTCGTGAAATGACATTGGGCAGGTTAAAAAAGCGAAGGGATTCAAAAAAATTTTTGGTGAAAAATGCGTGGCGCCTATTTTTGCGCTCCCAATCCGAAAATGGCTCGTTGGTCAATCGGCTAAGACGCCTCCCTTTCACGGAGGAATGACGGGTTCGATTCCCGTACGGGCTACGAAGTAAAGGCGCTGACATGGTCGGCGCCTTTTTCGTTTGCTCAGCTTCGTGGCTGGCGTCGTTCAATAGGGTTGCGGCACCTTTTTTCAGCTATCTTGGCGTTTCAATCCATTGGGCATGAGGCGTTGTTTTTTCTTCCTTTCGCTGGCGCTGTTACTGGCATCTTTTTCCTCCATCGGTCAATCGGTCAAAGGGGCCCGGGTGTTGGTGTTTTCCAAAACCAAAGGCTTTCGGCATGCTTCTATTGTGCAGGGCAAGGCACTTTGGCTTGAATTAGCAGCGAAGTACCGCTTCGAGGCAGATACCACAGAAAATGCCGACGACTTTAATGAAGCTAATTTGGGCCGGTACCAGGTGGTGGTGTTTTTAAGTACCACCGGCGATGTACTGAACGAAGCCCAGCAGCAGGCTTTTCAGCAATACATCAGGGCGGGAGGCACCTTTTTTGGTATTCATGGAGCGGCCGATACCGAGTACCAATGGCCCTGGTACAACCAGTTGGCCGGTGCTTATTTCAAAGACCATCCCAAGCCACAAAATGCCAGCTATATCAACCTTGATAGCACCCACCCGGCTACCCGCCACTGGCCTGCGGTCTTCAACCGATTCGAGGAGATTTACAATTTTAAAGACCTGCAAAAAGATAAGCTTCGTTTTCTGTTAGCGGTCGATGAATCTTCATATGAAGGGGGCGGCATGGGTACCTTTCACCCCATGGCATGGTGCCACGAATTTGAGGGAGGGAAGGCATTTTACACAGCCCTCGGGCATCACCCCGAAACCTATGCCGACCCTGCTTTTAAACAGCACCTCATGGGTGCCCTGCAGTGGTTGTTAGGCAAATAGAACAGGTGGTTACCTGATTTATCTCACTGTGTCATGCCATCGCCATTCCTTATTTTGCACACTCGTTCATAGTTCATTAAAAACAATACAGTCAAGCAATGTCTACAAGCAATCAATTCCGTCCCGGTGTGTTGTGGGGCGATGAAGTGCAGCAGCTGTTCGCCTTTGCCAAAGAGAAAGGCTTTGCGCTGCCAGCCGTCAACGTAACCGGTACCAATACCATTAATGCCGTGCTGGAAGCAGCCCGTGAGGTGCAATCGCCTGTGATCATTCAGTTTTCGCACAGCGGCTCACAGTTCTTCATTGGCAAAGGCATTAAAAATGCCAATGAAGCTGCCTCGATAGCAGGTGGCGTCAGCGGTGCACAATACGTACACCATGCAGCCAAGGCCTATGGGGTGCCCGTCATTTTGCATACCGACCACTGCGCTAAAAAAATTCTGCCATGGGTAGAAGGCCTGCTGGCAGCCGGCGAAGCGCATTTCGAAAAGACCGGTACGCCGCTTTTCAGCAGCCACATGCTCGATCTCAGCGAGGAGCCTATCAAAGAGAATATTGAAATCAGCAGCCAGTTTTTGCAGCGCATGAGCAAAATGGGCATGACGCTGGAGATAGAACTGGGTGTAACCGGCGGCGAGGAAGACGGGGTAGATAATACCCACGTCGAAAAATCGAAGCTGTACACACAGCCGGAAGAAGTGGCGTACGCTTACGAAGAGCTGAAAAAGATCAGCCATCGCTTTACGGTAGCAGCTGCTTTTGGCAATGTGCATGGTGTGTACAAGCCGGGCAATGTGAAGCTGGAACCCAAAATTTTGCGTGACTCGCAGCAGTACATTCAGCAAAAGTTTGGTACCGCCGCTAATCCTGTCGACTTCGTATTCCACGGGGGCTCAGGATCTACTACCGAAGAGATTCGGGAAGCCATTGGCTACGGTGTAATCAAAATGAACATCGACACCGACATCCAATGGGCCTTTTGGGATGGTGTACGTGCTTACGAGGCCGATAAGCATGGCTATCTGCAAAGCCAGATTGGCAACCCCGAAGGCGAAGACTCTCCCAACAAGAAGTACTACGATCCGCGGGTGTGGCTGCGCAAAGGCGAAGAGAGCATGATAGCCCGCCTGCGCCACTCATTCAGCGACCTGAATGCGGTGAATAGCCTTGCCTGAGAAGACTTGTAGTCGAAATCTGAATTTTTTATGACGCAATTGTCCCGCCGGCCAATGGTTGGTTGGGGCAATTGCTTTTTTATACACGCCTGTGCAATGACGATCACTGCTGCGCCTTGCTATTTAGCTACTTTTACCGGCTCAATGGTGAAGTATGAACGTGTTTGAAGAATCGATCCAACTGCATAAAACCCTGCGGGGAAAAATAACGGTGCGCAACAAAATGGATGTGCGTACCACCGATGACCTCGCCAAAGTGTATTCGCCCGGCGTGGCAGCACCCTGCGAAGCCATCGCCGCCGATAAAAGCAAAGTGTACGACTATACGCTGAAAGGCAACTGTGTGGCCATTGTAACCGATGGTTCGGCAGTGCTGGGCCTTGGCAATATTGGCCCCGAGGCGGCCCTGCCCGTGATGGAGGGCAAAGCCATGCTGTTTAAAAAATTTGCCGATATCGACGCTTTTCCTATTTGCCTTGCAACACAAGACACAGAAGAGATTATCAAAACCGTTCGCTACCTGGCGCCCACATTTGGCGGTGTCAATCTGGAAGACATTGCAGCGCCCCACTGCTTTGAAATTGAACGGCGCCTGCAGGACATTGGCATCCCGGTATTTCACGACGACCAGGATGGTACCGCAATTGTTGTATTGGCCGGCCTTATCAATGCTGCCAAGCTGGTGGGCAAATCGTTGTTCGACCTGAAGGTGGTGGTAAATGGGGCAGGAGCAGCCGGCACCGCCATTACCCGCCTGCTGCGCTGCCAGGGCTACGGCGATGAAAGCGCCAGTTGCATGTCGGTGAAAGATGTGATTGCCTGCGACAGTAAAGGGATCATCAGCCGCCACCGTACCGACCTGAACGAGGAAAAAGCCCATTTGCTGGACTATACAAATGTGAGCAATATTGGCGGTAGCCTGCAAGATGCGCTGCAAGGAGCCGATGTGTTTATAGGCGTGAGCAAAGGCAACCTGCTGACGGCTGCCGATGTGCAAACCATGGCCAGCAATGCTATCATTTTTGCACTGGCCAACCCCATACCCGAAATAATGCCGGATGAAGCCAAAAAAGGCGGCGCGGCTATTGTAGGTACCGGCCGTAGCGATTTGCCCAATCAAATCAACAACGTGCTGGGCTTTCCCGGCATTTTCAGAGGGGCGCTCGATGCAAGGGCCTCCCGCATTTCGCCGGCCATGAAGCTGGCGGCCGCCTACGCCATTGCCGACCATTTGCGGGAGCCTTCCTTCGACCACATCATACCAGCCACTCTTGACCCGGCAGTGGCACACAGGGTGGCCGAAGCGGTGCGCCAGGCAGCTTTGGCAGAGTAAAAGTTCGGGTGGGTTGCATTTTTGCACCAAAGCCGGTAGATTAGGTTTCTTAAAACAACAAAGCATGATGAGAAACCTGATGGCGGCCCTGGTGGCCGGCTTCCTGATCATGGCGTGGCAAACTGCCAGCCACACTGTTCTGAACCTGCATGCCGTGCAGGAGAAATACACGCCTAACAACGCAGTTATCTTAGAAACACTGGGCCAGCAACTGCCCGGCGAGGGTATGTATTTATTGCCCGGCCTGCCACCCGGCACCAGTATGGAAGAGATGGAAAAAGCGCAAACCAACTGGGCAGGCAAGCCATGGGCTGTAGTAAACTACAATACCAGCTTCAACACCAATATGGGCGCCAATATCCTGCGAGGCCTCGCTACCAATCTGGTATTGGCTTTTGTGTTGGTATGGCTGCTGAGCAAAATGAGCAATGCCGGCTTTGGCACCATTTTGCTGGCTTCGGTAGGGGTGGGCTTTATCAGCTTTTGTTTTCAACCATATCCCAGCTTTATTTGGTACGAAACGCCGGGTGTCCGCAT
>JALOMC010000215.1 GCA_025455665.1 Chitinophagaceae bacterium
ACCAGTGTCGCTAGTTTTTTCAGCTGCTTGTCATTGGGGCCACCCCATACTTCAATGCTTGTAGGCGGCATAATGTAATTGCCGGTTTCTACCATCGAACTCATGATGACACTTGACACCTGTTTCGGTTGCTGGAAATACAGCACTACGTCCATCGGATTGTCTTTGTAGCCCAACCATTTGCCACTTCTAAAGTTCTTGTCGCCTTTTACATTGTCGTTCACGGTAGCAGCGCCACTGCCTTTGTAGGCATTATCAGCCGGCTGCAGTGCCCGTACCGAGTCGGGCTTGTGTTTGGTTTTGTAAAAAAACATCGACGATACATCGCTGCTTACCCATCCTGGTTTAAAGGCACGGGCTTTCATCCAGCCCGGTTCGTTGATCAATATGCCGGGCTTGTACACGGCCGAACGCAGGCTATCGGGCTCGCTGCCATCCAGCGTATATCGGATAATAGCGCCGGGTAAAAAGTGTTTGAGCTTCAGTTCAATCGGGCTGGTAATCACTTGCTTATCCGTTTCAATAATGGGGGCATTCAGTTTCATCTGAATGGTATCGCCGTTAAAGCCCCATTGCACCCTTATGTTGCCTAGCTTTTGCTGAAGGGCTGGCCGGGCATTTTCTGCTATGGCGGTATTCCATGCATACAAGGCGCTTAGTTCCGGCAGCTCTTTCAATGCAGCCAGGTCATCGGCCTTCAGGCGGGTGCCCGATACGCTCAGCTGTTGCAGGTGCGGCAGTTTTTTCAGCGCTGCCAGGCCTGCACCGCTAATGTCGGTAAACGACAAATTAAGCCGCCTCAGTTGGGTGAAGCCAGCCACTACCTGCAGGTCGGCATCCGTTACCGGCATCTTGTTCAGGTTCAGCCATACAATGTTGTCCTTAATGGCAGCTAGCTCTTGCAGCTGTGCTGCCTGAAACAAAGAGCGGCCAAAAAATTCGACGCCGAGAGCAGGGCTATTGGCTGCCAGCGGATACACACTCCTGTTGGCGCTGTTCAACTGGCGCACCTTGGCAGCATCGGCAGCCGCAAAATCAAAGCTCATGTTTTGCAGTTGTCCAAACCGGGTGGCAGCTACTTGTCGCAGTGTATCGGTATCGGGCAGGCTGGCCACCGCCTGTTTGAAAGAAGCGCCGTGTGCCAACCACTGTTCAATGATAAAAATTTCATCCTCCGTCAGCTGCGGCTTGCCGGCAGGCGGCATGTGCTTTTTATCGGCCAGCGGCAGGTGAATGCGATTCATCAAAAGGCCGTAGCCGGGTACCTGCAGGTTCCACAGCGCACCGCTTTTGCCGCCTTTTAGCAGCGCTGCTTCGGTGGTCATCAGCAGGTCGCCCTTGGTTTTGTCTTCGTTGTGGCAGGGCATGCATTTGCTGGCCAGTATGGGTCGCACCATGTCCTGATACAACAGTGCATCTTCCAGCAGCACAGCAGGGGCTGTTTCACTTTGCATGACAGGCGCCAGCAAAAAATCGGCCCCGTGCGTAATGTTGGCTCCCTGATGGCCCGCCACCAGTACAGTACCCACCGATAAAATGCCTGCCGCTGCTGCTGGCAAGCGCCTGCCCTGCAGCCTGGGCCATAGTAGCGCCCATGCCAGCAGCAGCCAGCTCAGGCCAAGTCCCGTCCATTTGTGCCAGGCCAGTGCTTCTGCATCATAGCCTTCTTCTCTGCTTAAAAAAAAGCCGGACAATGCTGTACAGGCCGACAATGCAGCGGCCGCATGCAGCCACACCGGCAGCTGTGTATTATTAGCCGAAGAGGGCCGCCAGGCTTGTACGATGGCAAAGCCGCCTACCAGCAGTACCAGCGTAATGGGCAGGTGCAGCAGCAGCGGATGCATGCGCCCGGCTACTTGTAGCCAGGCTGGTATGCTTACCCTGTTTTCAAACAGCAGCAGTACCAGCTGCATGGCATTGGCGCCAATGGCCATGTTTAGCAAAAGAGCAGAAATTCTTTTCACGCTTGTTTCAGTACACTTTTAGTTCATCAATAAAACACCAGCCTGGCGTACCACGCCCATCATGCCAGTCGGGTATACGGTTCAGCGGATGAATGACCACCCGCAACTGGCGGTATTGGCCTTTTCGAAATGATAGCCACAACGCCTTTGCGCCTGCCGGTTGTTGAGCTTCGGGGGTAAACTGCAGGGTGTGCAGCAAAGAGCCGGCCTGGTTATACACGCTGATCTGCCGGGGCAAAAAGATCCACGCCGAAGGATTGTACAACACATGCAGCATCATTTGCGAAGCAGGTTGTCGGCCTGCTAAATCGATGGTCCATGAAATACTGTCGCATTGGTAGCCGAGCCACTGGCCGCTGGCGTGGTGGGTGCCACCATCCTGACTATTGTACAGGTAGCTGGCAGGGGCTGCGTAGCGTTCGTGCGGCAGGGTACCACTTACGCCGGCAATGCGCAGGCCGGGTGCATAAAACTCCTGGCTTACAACGGTACTGGGTGTGTAGCCGTCGGCAAACACCGCTGCTTTTAGCATCGTGCGGTGGCGAGTAATGCTAAGCGGCTGCTGATACAGCGGCGATGCCGGTGTAGGCTGGCTGCCATCGAGCGTGTAATGAATGCGGGCACCGGCCATGGCAAAAGAAAGTGTGGCCTGGGCCGTATCAGAAAAAAAGAGGCCGCTGCTGCGCAACAAGGGCGGCGCTAGTTGGTAGGCGGGCTGTGCTTTGGAGGCAGCGAACCAGCTTGTCAATATCAGCAGTGCCAGTATCCTCATGCTACCGGTTCTAGTTTATACGGGTACACTTTACCACTGTTCCATTGTGCCAGGTACAGGCAGCCATCGTCATCTACACACACATCGTGCGGGTAGCTAAAGGCTTTTACTGTTTGGTACATCTCCTGCAGCTGGCCATTGGCATATGTGGGTTCGCTGCCGGCCAGGTTGCTCACTACACGGTCGTTGTCGTCCAGTATGGTCACAAAGCCGCTTTGCTGCCACGGGCGGCTGCTGCTTTGCAATACAGCTGCGTACAAATAGCGCCCTGCTATGACCGGGCGGCATACCCATGCACCCGGCATAGCAATGGTACGCAGGTATTGGCCATCCATGCTGTAGCGCTTAAAGGCATTTTGTTCGCGGGATGTAACGACCAACTGCGGCGTAGCACCCCGCAGGTCTACACAAATGCCGTGGGCGTTTCGCAGGTGCTTGTCTTCGGGGCCTCGGCCACCAAAATGGCGTATGTATTCACCACGATGGTTGTATTGAATCACCAGGTCTTTGCCATAGCCATCCACCACATAGATATCGCCGTTGGGCGCTATGGCTGTTTCGGTGGGTATGAATTCATCGGCCTTGCTGTAGGCACCGGTCATGGCGGGATAGTTGATTGTCATCAGCACTCGCCCATCAATACTCGTCTTGATCACCTGGTGCCTGTTGTTGTCGCAAATAAACAGCACGTCTTCACCGCCTTCGTCGAAAAGGGTAAGACCGTGTGCGCCTGGGTACTCGGTACCCCAGCTACTCAGCAGCTTGCCACTTTTATCGTAAATGAGTACGTTGTTTTTTGTTTCATTGGTCAAGAGCAATATGCGGCCCTTGCTGTCCTGCACCATTTCGTGGCAGTCGTTCACGGGGTAGCGGCTTACATCGGCCTTGCTCCATTGCTCGTTCAAACGGTATCGCTTGTTGCCGTGTCCAAACACAATATCGGCACCCGGCCATGCCAGTAGCCCACTGCTAGCGGCAGCAGCGCCGGCGGCCGTCAGTGCAGTGTGTCGAATAAATTGGCTGCGTTTCAAGTGGCTGGAGATTTTTGTGCTTGGCAATAATTTTCTACACAGGAATACTTTCTGTTAGCGTTGCTGGTCCATCGTTTGGAAGCAATGCCTTTCCGCAACACGCTCCTCCCTCATTATCACATTATCACATTGTCACATTATCATATTAGCATCATGCTATCAATCCCTTCACTACTTCGCCTGCCACATCGGTCAATCGGTAGCGGCGGCCCAGATGCTTAAAGGTGAGTTGCTCATGGTGCAGCCCCATCAGGTGCAGCACCGTGGCATGAAAGTCGTGCACGTGTACGCCGTCTTTGGCAATGTTGTAGCCAAACTCATCGGTTTCGCCCCACACACCTGGCTTTACGCCGCCACCTGCCATCCAAATGGTAAAGCAGCGAGGGTGGTGGTCGCGGCCATAGTTTTCTTTGGTCAGCGGGCCCTGGCAGTAGGCGGTGCGGCCAAATTCGCCGCCCCAGATCACCAAGGTTTCATCCAGTAGTCCACGTTGTTTCAAATCAGTCAGCAATGCAGCGGTGGGTTGGTCGGTGTCCAGGCACTGGCCTTGTATTTCCAGCGGCAGGTTATTGTGGCCATCCCAGCCCTGGTGGTACAGCTGTACAAAGCGTACCCCATTTTCGCTCAGCTTGCGTGCCAGCAGGCAGTTGGCCGCATAGGTGCCAGGCACCAGGCATTCGGGGCCGTATAGTTTTACAATATCTTCCGGTTCGCGGCTCACATCCATTATTTCTGGCACAGCACTTTGCATGCGGTAGGCCATTTCGTACTGCTGTATGCGGGCCCGTATTTCGGGGTCGCCGGTTTCTCCAAAGCCTACTTCATTCAGCTCCGCCAGTTTATCCAGCATGTTGCGGCGGTCTGTTTTGTCGATGCCGTCGGGGTTGTTCAGGTACAGCACCGGGTTTTCACCGCTACTGAATTGCACACCCTGGTGCATGCTGTCGAGAAAGCCATTGGTCCACAGTTTAGAATACACACCCTGGCCATTGCCTTTTCCTTTTGACAGCAATACCGTATAAGCCGGCAGATTTTGGTTTTCGCTGCCCAGCCCATAGCTCAGCCAGGCGCCCATGCTGGGGCGG
>JALOMC010000216.1 GCA_025455665.1 Chitinophagaceae bacterium
CTTTGGCCAGGTGCAGCACCTCCCGCGGGTTGATTTTTTTCAGCGGCACTTTGCTCACCAGGCGTTCCACATCGCCGCAGTGCTTAATGGCCTGCTGCAATGGCTGCCGCAGGTCGGGCTGGGCCACCAGCCATTCTACAGCGTCCAGTCGCTGCTGTATTTTGCCCAGGTCGCTCAGGGGCATCAGTACCCAGCGCTTCAGCAGGCGGGCACCCATGGGCGATACAGTGTTGTCCAGCACATCCAACAGGCTCAGGTGGTCGGGGCGGCCATTGTTCAGCAGCTCCAGGTTGCGAATGGTAAAGCGGTCCATCCACATGTGCTCTTCCCGCACAATGCGCTGCATGCCGGTAATGTGCTGCAGATGGGGATGCTCGGTTTCTTTGAGATAATGAAAGACAGCGCCGGCGGCAATGATGCCATCCCGCATCTCTTCTACGCCAAATCCTTTCAGGCTTTGCGTGGCAAAATGCCGTAGCAGGGTTTCGCGGGCAAAGGCCTCGTCGAAAATCCACTCTTCCATGGCATAGGTGTAAAACCGGGCACCAAACCACTCTTTGAATTTCTTTTGGTATTGCCGCTGAAACACCACTTCGGCAGGGCCCATGCTTTGCAGCAGTTTATCGGCGTATTCGCGGTCGCCCTCGGCCACAAACAATTCGCCGGTGCTGATATCGAGAAAAGCCAGCCCCAACTGATTGTCGTCGTGAAAATGAACGCTGGCCAGAAAATTATTGCGGTTGTGCTCTAACAATTTATCGTTGGTAGCCACACCGGGGGTCACCAGTTCGGTTACTCCGCGTTTTACAATGCCTTTGGCTTGCTTGGGGTCTTCCAGCTGGTCGCAAATGGCTACGCGGTAGCCGGCCTTTACCAGCTTATGCAAGTAGGTATCTAGCGCATGATGCGGAAAGCCGGCCAGCTCCTGGTTGGCCGCATCGCCATTGTTGCGCTTGGTGAGGGTAATACCCAGTACCGTACTGGCTACAATGGCATCTTGCCCGAATGTTTCATAAAAGTCACCCACCCTGAACAGCAGCACCGCATCCGGGTACTTTTGCTTAATGGCCCGGTGCTGTTGCATCAGTGGAGTTTCCGTTCCGCCCTTTGCCATAGCGGCCAAAAATAGGGCAGGGGCCAGGGCTTTCGGGCCTACTTTGCGGGCCAATTATACACATCAATCAGGCGTGCCATTTTGCTGCTACTGCCTTTCAATGTATGCAAGGCGTTTCCCTGGCAGGGCTTCCTCAAGCACACCGATACCCGGCCGTTGAGGGTCATTGTCATTTGCTGGAGCATTGCCTTTTTCGAGTAGTACTGCCGCTTGGTGCCGGCCAACCGCCTGGTATGTGCCAGCGGCAGCTTTTCGGCCTTTTAGCTCAAAATCATGCAAGAGCTTATCACTTTGCTGGTATTCACGGCTTTTGCAGTAGCCGTGCTCAATGAAAAACTGGAATGGCGCTATCTGGCCAGTTTTGCCTGGGTGTTGGGGGCGGTGTATTCGCTTGTAAGAAGTAGGCTGAAGGCGGGAGAGATTTCCTGCGGTGTTATGCACTTACCCAAAATCAAGAAAAGGGGCCGCCTGCATCCCGCAAACGACCCCCGGTTTCCCTGCTGCTTTACATCTTCATAGATGCAATTGGGCAGGCTCCGTTTAATCACCGGTTCAATTTTTTTTCGGACGTCGCTGGCCGGCATCTACCAGCAGGCACAGCCCGCTGTTAAAAACCACCAGGGCAGCCGTGCCATACAATACCCAGCTGTGCCCTTGTAGCCTTTCCATGCCGGCATCTATGGCCATGCTCAGGCCGCTGCCCGTCAGCAGCAGGGCCATGGTGCTTTGCAGCCACCAGCGTGTCGTTCCTTTTTTATTGGCCATTGCCTGCATTCAGGCGTCCTATGCGCCCATTGGCACCAGCCAGCAGCACGGTACTGCCAAAGCTGGCACAGGTATGAAAGCCGGTCTTGCTCCACATGCTGGCCACCCCCAGGGTCCAGCCCTTCTCGTTGCGCTGCCGCAGTGCTACTGCTATGCCGCCCAGCCCGCACAGCAGTACCCGGCTGCCTGGCAGGCGGCAGGCCCCGCTTACATAGCCCAGCACCGTACTCATGGGCTGCGGTGTGTTTTCAAAGTCTACAAAGCAGAGCGTACTGTCTTTACCGCCCGGCTGTTCGTAATTACCGCCAAATACCAGGGGCCCATCGCGGTAGTCCAGCAGTCCGTTGGCGCCGGTCATGCTGCCGCCCTGTGCAATGGCCAGCGGCACCGGATCGGCACAGCCCAGCTGCTGGCTGCAAACAAATATGCGGGCCCGCCTGCCCCCGGTTACAAAAGCCAGGTTCATATCGTCGTTAGTCATGTTCACCAGCACATTGCTGCCGCTGGCCGCAAACATGGCCTCACCAGCTTCGGCTGCCGGCCGTTTGCCCGTGGGCAATAAGGTCCAGTGGTTGCCGCTGTCGCGGGTGGTCAGTATCCAAAATTTGCCGTCAATCGGGTCGCCTACGCAGGCGCCATTGGCCCCGCTCAGGTCCATTTTAGTATGATGCCAGGGCTATCTACCGCCATCACCAGCGCTATATTTTCGCTGTAGGCATGTACATCTCTGAAGTCACGTTGCTCATAGCCTGCTGGTGGGCACCATTGCCAGCTGTCGCCACCGTCGGTGGTACGTCCTACCGTGCCCCGGCTGCCACTTACCCAGGCCACCCGGTCGCTGGCCATGCTTATGCCTCTGTACGATACGCTCCTTCGGCTACTATCCACTATCAGCAAGGCCTGGCTGCTGGCCGAGGTAGTCAGCAGCAGGGCAGTTAGTAGTGTCCATGTGGTTGCTTTCATACCATTGATTTTTTATTTGGGCATAGCTGCAGTGTGCATGGCCAGGCTGCAGTTCCTGCCTTCGCGTAGTGCACGGCACGCCAACGCGCTGGGCCTGCCGCTCAGTCAGGCATGCCATCAGCCGTTGTGCAGCGCCCGGCATTGCCAGCTATTGGGGGCGGTTGCCCCGTGCCAGGTCGGTTCAGGCTGCCAGCCAATCGCCCGATTGCACGTAAGGCTCCAGCGCCGGCAGGTTCCATACCTGCAGCACCGCAAAGCGCATAAACATATCCTCGCTGTACCATTTCTCGGCATGCGTTTTTCGCACCACTTCTTTGTGCATTGGTAGCTGGTACGCAAAGGCCATCATGTGCTCTTTGCTTTGCCACAGGCTAAAGGTGGCCTGCTTGATAAACGGAATTTCGCCAATACCATAACTGGCTACAAAACCAGGTGCCTTGGCCATTTGCTGTGCCACGGCGTCTACATGTTTCCAAAAGGCGCTGGCACGGCTTAGCCGTATCGTAGCCCTGGTCAGCACGGCTATTGGCCCCTGCCAGTCTACGCCTTTGCGGGGTACCTGCCCAAATGCTGGCTGTCCATTCCACAGGCCATGCCCTTCGCGGGGGTGCAGCAGCAGGGCCTGCTGCTGGCTACAGAGCAAGCGCACCCAGCCACTAATAAATCGGCCTGCATAGCGCCGCAGCAGCTGCTGCGAGTGCCGGCATTGCTGCGCCGCAGCCTGTTCGGTAGCCGGTAGCACTACCAGCACACTCCACTGCTGAAAATCGGGCACAATATCGAAGGTGCCATTGCGGCCGCTGCCCATCAGGCGCCAAAACAGCACCCGCCGGTTCAGCCACAGCGGCAGCCTGAAGATGGCCATGGATAAAAAGGCGAACGGCACCGCCCACCAGGGGTAGCGCAGCACCCACAGCAGGGCTATGCGGCCTTGTTCGCTATTTGCTAATGAAGGATTGTACACTTTGCAGGCGATGAGGAGGGATGGCAATCAGATCGCCAAAAAGGCTTTGCTGCGCCGAGCGGTAGGGCACCAGGCCCTGCGCACCCACATAAAACAGCTGGTAGCCCAACTCGTTGAAAAAATCAAAAAGAATTCGCTTGTTGTCGCCATCTGTTTCTACCTGCACAATTGGTTGTTGCTTTTCCAGCAGCGGGCGCATGGTAGGTATCACCGGTACTTCGTAGCCTTCTATATCGCATTTGATGTAGTCAATACGGCCAAGCGGCTCAAACAAATCCACCGGATGTTTTACCGGCACTTCAATTATTTCGGGCGCCTTTGTTTTTTCTTCTTCGGTCAGCACTTTCATGAGGCCGTGGCGGTGTTGGTCGGTAGTGGGCAGCCCCATGCTGATGCTGCCTTCGGCCGTGCCCATTGCATACGGCAGTATGCTGCACTGAGGTAAGCCCCGCAGGTGGTAGCTAAGTACGCTGCGGTACAGAGGAATGGGTTCTACCGCTACCACGCGGCCTTGCGGGCCTGCCAGCCGGGCAAACTCAGTGGCGTAGTAGCCCAGGTTGGCGCCTATGTCCAGCACGGTATGCCCGGGCTGTACCAGGTGCCGCACAAAGTAGTGCACCCGATAAGCCGGATCATTTTTGAGCCAGCCCTGCCTGAAGCTGAGCAGAAAAAAACGACTGGTGAGCTGCAGGTATTGGCGGCGGCCCAGTAGTTGCATCAACAGTGCTTTCAGTGCTTTCAACGGTGCTTATTTCAGTATTTCCAATGCTTTTTGCAAAACGCGGTCGCCGGGCTGCATTACTTGCACGTAGCCGGTGCCCCGCCATACATACCGGGCGGTATTCGCCTTTACCCGCTGCAGCACATCAGCTTTTATGCTGGCAGGTACGGCACCAATTTGTATGCTATCGGCGGCCGCCATTTGCAGCAGGCGTTCCCAGGCATTGGCTGGCAGTTGCCAGCCCTCAGCAAAGGCCCTGGCACTGCTGTAGCCCCGTATGGCAGCCTGCTGCTGCCGGAATAGCAAAAAGCTGAAATCGGACAAAAGTCCGTTGTTGTACAAACCGATAGCAGTTTTCGGGATGCGGGTAGTATCGAAGGCCACCAGCACATCGGGCGATATGCCGCCACCGCCGTATAGTATTTTTCCTTTGCGGGTTTTAAATACCTGGCTGCTGTCTACTTTGTCGGTCAGCTGTGCCTGCAGCGAATCGGCGCCATGGCGGGCCAGCACTTCGTGCATGTAGTCGCCGCGGTTGCCATTAAAAGGCTTTTGTATGCTGCGGCCGGTAGGTGTGTAGTAGCGGGCTACAGTCAGGCGTACCGCGCCGCCGTTGCTCAGGTCGTATTGCTCCTGCACCAGGCCTTTGCCAAAGCTGCGCCGGCCTACCACCGTGCCACGGTCATTGTCTTGCAAGGAGCCCGCCAGTACTTCGCTGGCGCTGGCGCTAAATTCGTCTAGCAGCACCACCAGATCGCCGGTTTCAAACAGGCCTGGCTTGCTGCTATAAATCACTTTTTCCTTGGTGTGCAGCCCACGGGTACTCACCAGTTTCAGGTTGTCGGGCAGTAGTTCGTCGGCTACATTGGTGGCCGCCGTCAGGTAGCCGCCGGTATTTCCTCTTAGGTCCAGTACCATTTTTTTCATACCCTGGCGCAGCAGCGCATTGGCTGCATCCATGAATTCACGGTAAGTAGTTTCAGCAAACTTGTTGATGCGGAGGTAGCCCACAGTGGGGGTGGCCATGTACCAGGCATCTACCGAGGGCAGCGGAATATTGCCCCGGGTGATGGTCACCGTCTTTGGCTGGCCCTGCCGTAATATGCCCAGGCTTACCTGGCTATTGTAGGCACCACGGATGCGCCGACGCAAGTCGGGCCCCTGCATTTTTTTGCCGGCTATCGGTTCATTGCCCACCTGTACTATCTGGTCGCCAGCTTGCAGCCCGGCTTTTTCGCTGGGGCCATTTTCCACCACATACACCACGGTAGCGGTGTCATTTATCATCAGGTATTCTACTCCTATGCCCGAAAAACCACCTTCAAGGTCGGCATTGGCATCGGCCAATTCGCGGGCCGGAATAAACACAGTGTGCGGATCGAGGTGCTGCAAGATGGTTTCTATGGCTTGCGTTTCCAGGGTATCAATGCGTACACTATCTACGTACTTGTAGCGCAGCAAATCGAGCAACTGCTGCGTGGCGCCGCTGGCAGTGCGGCTATTGCCGGCCCGGCCACTATTGCCAGCCAATTGAAAGCCAAACAGCATGCCCAGTGCCATTGTGGTGCCCAGTAGTAGCGGCATCCAAACTTGTAGTTTTTTTTCCTTCATCATGCGGTATCCATGGCCAACAGAGAGTGTACCGCTGCGGCCGGCAGCGAAAGTAAACTTTGACCGCCGAATACCTCGCCACATTTACTCCCAACAGCCCGCTTTAAGTGGCTGAAACGCAAGGCATTTAAAATTTTTTTTTATAGAGCAGCCTCCGGCTGTTTTCAATAAGTTTGCTCTAACACACGTCCACGGCCAATTGCTTCGTGATAGCCATGGTGCAGGTGTACTGGTTTGGCGCTCCCTGCTCCCTGGGCAGCGTGTCGGGCCTTTAAACTTGATTTGCAACCCGATTTTACTGCCGTGTGGTATTGCCGGCAGCAGGGCACGGGGCAGGGCTTGCCGCTGGCAATCAGCTCTGCCGGCGCTGCACATAGCTTGTACGCCCTGCACATGCAAAACCGCCAAACATGAAATTGATAGCCGATAGTGGTGCCACCAAAACCACCTGGACCCTGGTAGGAGGTAATCGCCAAAAGACCATCACCACGGCTGGTATCAGCCCTTATTTTTTTACGCCCGATGAAATTGCTGAGCTGTTGTTGACACGCCTGTTACCTAAATTGGGAGGCGCCATGCCGCAGGCTATTCACTTTTATGGCACGGGTTGTGCCACGCCCGACAACCAGCAATTGGTAAAAAAAGGTATCCGGGCGGCTTTTAAAGGAGTAAAGACCATTACGGTAGAGAGTGATTTGACCGCTGCGGCCCGGGCGCTGTGTGGCCATACCAAAGGCATAGCCTGCATACTGGGCACCGGCAGCAACAGCTGTGTGTACAATGGCAAGCGCATTGTACGAAACAACCCGGCACCGGGGTTTATTTTGGGCGACGAGGGCAGTGGCGCTTATCTCGGTAAAAAGACTGTGCAATATTTCATTTACCAAACATTTGATGAGGACCTGATGCACAAGTTTCAGCTGCGCTTTGGTACCAACTACCGCGAAATACTGCAGCATGTTTACAAAGAACCTTGGCCAAATCGCTACCTGGCCGGCTTCGCCCCGTTTTTGAGCGAAAACCGCGGGCACTACATGATCGAGAATATTGTAGAAGACGGACTGAGCGATTTCATCCATACCCATTTGTACAAGTACCCCGAAACATGGACTTA
>JALOMC010000217.1 GCA_025455665.1 Chitinophagaceae bacterium
ATCAAAATGCCCCGCTTCTTTTACACTAAGCAGGTCCTGCACTTTAAGGTTGACGTGTAGCCGAACACCCATGTCCAATATGCGTTTGATCTCGGCCCGCAGTATTTCTTGTGGCAGGCGGTATTCCGGAATGCCTGCTTCCATCAGGCCACCGGGCTCGCCCGATGCTTCATATATTTCTACCTGGTGACCCATGCGGGTCAGGTGGTAGGCGGCCGATAAGCCACTGGGGCCTGCTCCTACCACCATCACTCGCTTACCAGCAGTTGCCGCCGGGTATTGGATAGCCCAATTTTCGGCAATAGCCTTGTCGCCAATGAAGCGTTCGATGGCGTGTATATTGATCGTTTCATCTACGTGGTTGCGGTTGCAGCCAGTTTCGCAGGGCTTTACACATACCCTGCCCATAATGGCCGGAAACGGGTTGTCTTCCACGATCTTTTGAAAGGCGCCAAAAAAATCACCGGCTTGCGCCAGTGATAGCCATGCTTGTATGTTTTCACCCGCCGGACAAGCACTATTGCACGGCGGCATAAAATCCATATACACCGGCCGCTGGCTGCGCAGGTGCCCGGTGCCGGCTGCATGCTGCAGCAGGTCTACGGGCTTCGTAATGTCTTGAAAAGAATTCGCCATAGCAGACCCATCGTCTTTTTGTATGGCACATACAGTGCCCCTGATGGAGCAGCCAAATTAGAAACCGCCTATACGGCAGATACTGACATTGGTCAGTCAGAAGTATGAAACAAATAAGGCGCCGGGGTGCTGCGCATGCAATTGTACTGCTACTCCCAGTGGTTTTCAGGAATGGAGTCGAGAATATTGAGGTAGGAAAAATAGCGTTCCGGGCTGATGCTGCCTGCTTCGAGGGCCGCTTTTACAGCACAGCCTGGCTCATTCATGTGCAGGCAATTGTTGAACTGGCAATGCTCCAGTAATTGCCGCATTTCCGGAAAATAATGGCTCAGTTCTTCGCGGGGCACATCTACAATTCCAAACTCACGAATACCGGGGGTATCTACCACGCGGCCGCCAAAAGGCAGGTCGAACATTTCGGCAAAGGTGGTGGTGTGCATGCCCTTGCCGCTCCAGCCGCTTACATCGCCGGTGCGCAGGTTCCAGTCGGGCACCAGGGTATTCAGCAGGCTGCTTTTGCCCACGCCGCTGTGGCCACTCAGCAGGGTGGTCTTGTGTTGCAGCGCCTGCTGTACAGCCTGCAGTCCATCGCCGCTTTGGGCGCTGATGGCCAGCACCTTGTAGCCAATGGCCTCGTAGGTGTGTTGCCACTCGGCAAACACGGCCCGGTCCTTGTCTTTCCAGTTGTCCATTTTGTTTACCACAATAATGGCGGGCACATGGTAAGCCTCGGCGGCTACCAAAAACCGGTCGAGAAAACCCGATGAGGTACGCGGTTCCCGAATGGTGGCTACCAGCAGGCTTTGGTCAATATTGCTGGCTACAATGTGGTGCTGCTTGCGGTGGCTGGGGCTTTGGCGGCTAATGTAGTTTCGCCGGTCGTGTATGTGGGTAATGATGCCTGTTTTTTCCAGCTCATTGTCTACATCAAAGTCTACCACATCGCCCACGGCTATGGGGTTGGTGCTGCGCAGTCCTTCTATCTTAAACACGCCTTTGATGCGTGCCTTCCAGGCTTCGCCGACGGGGGTACGCAGGTCGTACCAGCTGCCGGTACTGCGGTATACAATGGCTTCCATGTGCAGGGGCAAAGTACGGCCGAAATGCGGAATGATACCTATACCTGCTGCGCAGTCACTTGCTTTCTGCTCAGGTTCATGCGGCAGGCAGTTGGCTTGCAGGCGCTGTAGGCCAATGCTACCTGCAACCAGTCCAAGGGTTTTACCGATTTACCTTCATGGGTAGCATGATTTATCGGAAGGGGAAAGGCTCGTCGTGGTCGGATCTGATATTGCAGAAAAATGGCTGCTTCAAACAGATAGATGGACAGCTTGTTGTAGGATTGTAAGAAGAAGTACGGTGATCGATTTGTTGGAAATGAAAAGCAAAAGCATGGTCTTTTTGAAAAATGGGCAGCATCTACCGGTCAAATGGCTGGTATTGCTTGCAGGCTGGTGGGTGTTTGCCGAGGCCTGCATGCGGATGCGCATAAGCGATGGTGCGGCCAGCTCCAAATTTTCGACAGCAAAAGTGGCCCTTCATACGGCCAATCTGCAAGTGAATCATTCAAATCTGCACTATGCCAAGGCAGGTGTTGATAGCTTGCCCACTTTGTTTTTTGTACATGGATCGCCCGGTAGCTGGAATGCCTTTATGCAATACATGTTGGACAGTGATCTGCTCAAGCGGTTCCGGATTGTGTCGGTCGATCGGCCAGGCTTCGGATACAGCAATTTTGGCAAGGCACAGTCGCTGGCTGGAAATGCCAGCAGCCTGCTGGCAGTGGTGCTGCATGAGAAAAACGGTAAACCTGTTCACCTGATCGGGCATAGCATTGGAGGACCAGTGGTAGTAAAAATGGCACAACAGGCTCCTGAATTGTTTTCATCTGTCACCGTTTTGGCCGGTTCCATTTCACCGTTTTCAGAACCGAGGGAGCAATGGCGAGGAATCGTCAAGAGCTCGGTTTTCAGGTGGCTGCTTCCGGGAGCTTTCAGGCCATCCAATGATGAAATTTGGGAATTTAAGCGGGAGTTGTTCCTGCTGGATAGCGGTTATCAGCAACTAAAGATGCCTGTAACCTTTATCCATGGCGATAAGGATCCGTTTGTGTCAGTCGAAAATGCTGACTACGGCATGCAGAAACTGACATTTAATACAGGGGCCCGGAAAATTATCATTCCAGGTGCTAACCATTTCATTCCGTGGCAGCAGTACGATCTGATCAAAGCGCATTTGATAAAGCTGTAGACGATAAAGGCAACAGCTGTACTGTTATCAGGAAAGAATTTCGCTGGCCTGGATGCTGCAAAAGCAGCTTACACTCGCTTTCAGCCATTTGATAGTGTTGGCTGGCGAATGACTGCAAGGGCAATAGCTTCACTTTTCTTACCTCAGAGGTGCTCCCATCAAAAGCCAGGTAGTGGCGTCCCCTGTCCTTCTATAGGCATCCGTTTTTCAGCTATTCAGTACGTAACAGTCGGCCTTGAATTTTTTGCTACATAAATCGGTGAAAAAGTAGTCAGCAAAGCCGTTACTGCTTAAATTGCCTTCATACTTATCACCAAGTTTTCAAACATGCCAAGGAAAAAACCCTCCCTTTTTGTCCTGTTGTTTTTGCTGGTTGGTCAGTCTGTTTTAGGTCAGGCTACCGTACTGTTAGATGCTAATGGAGCTGGCGGTTTTGAACTTCCCGGTGGTTTGGCCGCTAATGGCTGGACGGCCGTAAATGGCACACAAGTGCATGGCTGGGCTAGCAACACAGGAGTGCCTGGTGCCAGCGGCGCAAGGGCAGCCTTCATGACAACCGATTATCAGCAAGCAAACCCTTCCATTGGTTTCAATGCAGCCGCTCCTGGCGCTAGTTTCAGTCACTTTTACCGCGATATTAGTCTACCCGCAAATGCTGGTAATATTCTTTTATGTTTCAAATTTCGAAGCAACCATCAGGTAACCAATCCGGGATTGAATCCTCCATTGCGGGTGTATGCGGATACTACGCTGGCTGGATCGACTTTCACACCCGGCTCGCTTCCGCCGCCCGGCGTCAACCCGATTTATAACGGGAGTGCCGGCGTGGTGCCCAATTGGTCGGTAGTTTGTGTGCAGTTGAGTCCGGCCTTAGCCGGGCGAACCATACGGCTTGCTTTTACCAGTTCTATACAGGCCACCGTGAATACTGCCGGACCATTTGGGATGCAGATTGACAGCATCTCTTTGGTAGCAAGGTCGGGCGGACAAAACCTGACCAACCTGAAGCCAAACGGTGATTGGTTTGACGTCGATAATTGGAGTGGCGGGTATGTACCCGGCCCGCTAGATATCGTTACTGTAGCTGCCGGCACAGTCTTGAATACAGGTAGCACCAGCACAGTACATATTGGAAGTATTACAATTGATGGTGTATTGAATATTGTGAGAGGCTTGACATCAAACGACTTTATCCGTGTGGGTGCCCTTGGCAGTTTTGTCGCTTCTTCCACCACCGTCAATGTTCGTGGAAATTTCATTGTATCTCAAGGTGGTGCGGTCAATATGAGTGCCGGCGTCTTGGCTTTTGTGCAGGAAAGTGGCGCCGAAGCGCAGGTATTTAGTTTTCATAGTAATACTCAATTCTCATCCGGTCGCGTATCGGCACTCATCATCAACAATCCGGCGGGCGTTACAATCCCTGGTTCGCCAGGCCAGTTAACCGTGTATAGTTTCATCAATCTTACGAGGGGTGTATTTCAGCACAATGGCAATATTTTGCTCAACAGTACAGCCGTTTCTGCCACAGCAGCTCCATTGCAACTGGCCATTGCCGGTGGTAGGTTATCGGCATTTCCACCAGTGTCTTCTACCAATCGGTTAGAGCTGCGGTACCTTTTAACTGTAGGTGTTGGCTTGCCAGATACGGTCATGACGGTAGGTGCCAGCAACGAATTGCCACCGAATCGGATCATCAGTCGTTTGACCGTAGGCAATGCTTCTATAACCCTTTTGGTTCAAGACTCGTTGTTTTTGGATGACAATATCATCAATACGCTATGGCTGTTTGGTACAGTGAAGGTGGCGCCGGGAAAGGCGATTGTGTTAACCAATCAAACTTATCCGGGTGGCGGTGGCACTTCTTACCTCAATCAGGGGCATGTTCAAGGCACATTGGTGTTTACAATCAATGGATCCAATCTGGCAGATCGGGTCTTTCCTGTTGGCAGT
>JALOMC010000218.1 GCA_025455665.1 Chitinophagaceae bacterium
AATAATACGGTGGTCGTAGCTAAGGCTGATGTACATCATGTGCCGGATGGCAATGCTATCGCCCTGAGCGGTCTCTATCACCACCGGCCGCTTTTTGATGGCACCTACCGCCATAATAGCTACCTGTGGCTGATTAATGATAGGCGTGCCCATGATGCTGCCAAAAGTGCCCACATTGGTAAGGGTGAAGGTACCGCCGGCCGTGTCATCGGGGCGCAGTTTGCCATTTCTGGCAGCGTCGGCCAAACCGTTTACCTGCTTGGCCAGCCCCACCAGGTTTAGTTGGTCAGCTCCCTTTATCACAGGCACTATCAAATTGCCCGAGGGCAGCGCAGTGGCCATGCCCAGGTTGATGTCTTTCTTCAAAATGATACGATCGCCATCTACACTGCTGTTCAGCCAGGGGTACTTTTTAATGCACTTTACGATGGCTTCGATAAACAGCGGCGTAAACGTGATTTTGGTGCCTTCGCGTTTTTCAAATTCCTTCTTCACTTTATCCCGCCACAGCACCAGGTTGGTCACATCGCATTCGGCAAAGCTGGTCACATGCGCACTGGTGGCCTTGCTATCCACCATGTGTTTGGCTATCATTTTGCGCATGCGGTCCATTTCAATGATCTCCACATTGGCCCCATAGCTGGCTACAGGAGCCGCCGACTGGCTGACAGCCATAGCCGATGACGGTACAGGCTGCACTGTGGTATTGGCGGGTGGCTGATACACGGGTGCCGGCGTAGCTACCATTGATGGCCGCTGGCCGGTGCCGCGGGTTTGCAAATAGGCCATCATGTCCTTTTTGCTCACACGCCCTCCATCGCCTGTTCCGGGTATAGTTTCCAGCTCGGCCATGCTGATGCCTTCTTCCTGCGCTATTTTCAATACCAGGGGCGAATAAAAACGGGGACTGCCTGCACTCACGGCCTCAGCAGCCGGGCGCATAGGCTCGGGCAAAGTAGTCGGCTGAAAAGGCACCTCTTCTACCACGGCAGCCGGGGCAGCGGCGGGTGCAGGGGCAGGCGCTGCTGCAGGTACCGCTTCGGCAGCGCCGGTGCGAATACGGGCAATGACTGTGCCGATGCCCACCACATCATTCTCATTGAACAATACTTCGGCCAGTACACCGGCGGCAGTGCTTGGCACCTCGCTGTCTACCTTATCGGTCGCTATTTCCAGCACCGGCTCATCTTGCGCTACGGCGTCGCCGGGCTTTTTCAGCCACTTCAAAATAGTGGCTTCCATAATACTCTCACCCATTTTGGGCATCACCAGGTCTACAACTGACATAACAATCGTTTTTCTAAAAAGAACGTAAGCAACGCGGCAAAAGTAAGGCAATTGACCTCCATGCCCTTCGGCAGTCAAATGGCCGCATCAGGCCCTGGCTTCATCGGCTTTCAGCACCTGCAGCAGCAGGTACAATGCATAAGTAGCCGTCAGCTCAATATTGCGGCGCCGATCAAAGCGAAAATGCATCCGCTGCGTTTGCAGGTGGCCTGGCCGGCCGGCTGCTATCCACACTGTCCCTACAGGCTTCTCGTCGTTGCCGCCGTCGGGCCCCATAATGCCGCTTACGGCTATGGCATAGTCTACGCCTAACTGCCGGCAGGCTCCTTCCAGCATGGCAGTTACTACGGCTTCACTCACAGCGCCCGAAGCTGCCAGCGTGTCGGCCGAAACACCCAGCAAATCAGTTTTCACCTGATTGTCATAGCTTACCACACTGCCTTTGAAGTGAGCAGAGGAGCCCGCATGGCTGGTAATGAGATGAGAAATATACCCGCCGGTGCAGCTTTCGGCCGTGCCCAGGCTGCGGCCATGCTGCTGTAGCCAGCGGCCCACCGCTTTCTCCAGCGGCTCATCGCGGTCTGTTACCAGGTGTGGTGCCACCAGTTGCTTCAGTGCTTCAAATTGTTCGTTTAAAATAGCCTGCGTGCCGGCCGCATCAGCGCCGGTAGCTGTCAGGCGAAGGCGCACCATGCCATAGTTAGGGAGGTAGGCCAGCTTGATAGCAGGAGGCAGTTGCTCCTCCCAGGGCTGAATCAGGTCGGCCAAAAAGCTTTCGCCTACACCGGCGGTGAGCAGGGTGCGATGCAGTACTGCAGGCAAGCTACGCTGCTGCTGAAGCCGTGGCAGCACATAATCGGTTACCATCCCCTTCATTTCGTGCGGTACACCCGGCATACTCACATATACCACCCCATCTTTTTCAAACCACATGCCGGGTGCGGTACCCCGCTTATTTGGAATGACCGTGCACACATCGGGTACTTCGGCCTGCTTCAGGTTTCTTTCTATCAGGGGCCGGTTCAACCGGGCAAAAATGTCTTTCACATTTTTGAGCGCCCCCTCGTCTACCACCAAACGGCCCCCGAAGTACTCGCAAAGCGTAGGCTTGGTAATATCATCTGCCGTGGGGCCGAGCCCGCCGGTAATAAGCACCACCGAGGATTGAGCAGCCGCCTCGGACAATGCATGCTTTATATCAGCTGCCACATCGCCTACACTGGTGCGCTGCCGTACCCAAATGCCAATGGCATTCAACTCTTGGGCTATCCACGCACTATTGGTATCTACTACCTGGCCTATCAGTAGTTCGTCGCCAATGGTGACGATACTGGCAAAAACCTTGCTCATGTATTGAAAAGGTAAAATGTTGAGGCCGCAAAGGTAAGCGGCACGTGCCACCTGCTAGCGTGGCTTTAACAGCATAGTAGCTACTAACTCGCAGCCGTTGCCCGGTGCCGACTGAATGATCATCCGGCCGCCAAATAATTCGGTACGACGGCGCATGTTGGCAAAGCCTATTCCAGTCGGGCTTTCACTCATATCGAACCCCACCCCATCATCAGCTATGCGCAATACCAGCGACTCATCATTCAGAAAAAGGTCGATTTCTACCGTGGCGGCCTGTGCATATTTCTGAATATTCTTCAGTTGCTCCTGCAAAATCCGGTACAGATTTAATAGCTGCTCCTTATCGGGCCGCTGTTCTTCCAGCGCTTCGTCGTAATGAAATGCAACTTTTGTGTTGCCATGAATAAATACAGACTCCAATAAGTTTTGAACAGAACTACGAAAAGAGCTTTCGCCAATATAAGATGGCGCCAACTGATGCGACAGATTCCTGATTTCATCTGTTGCCAGATGAATACACTCCAATCCTTTTTCATACCATTTCATGGCCGACTCCGGCAGGTTGCGCTTCAGCATACCCAGGCTAAGCTGGCCGGAAGAAAGTATCTGGCAAATATTATCGTGCAGCTCCGCGCCTATTTCATACCGCTCTTCCTCCTGTGCTTTTATAATGGCCCGGGTGAGGCGCTGCTCAAAAAGGTTGCGCTCCGTCACATCTACCGCTGTTACCAGCATCAGGGGGCGATCATTTAGTTGCAACGGGGTAGCGTACACCTCCATATCCCGAAGCTCACCGCTGCGGGTGCGGTGCTTGATAGAAGTGATGGAATGATCGATCAGCCGGCGGTACAATAGCGACTGTTCTGCTATCGGCAGGTCAGCATCAATAAGTCCGGTAGCCAGTAAGTCGGTCACTCTTCTATCCATCAATTCTGCTTTTGAATAGCCAAAGCAACGAGCCGTCGTCTCATTTACGTGCACCAGCTGCAAAGTATCGGGCTCCAACACCCACATTGGTTGCGGACTAAGTTCGAACAGCTGAAAATATCTTTTTTCTGACTCAACCAGTTGTGAGTACGATCTCTTACGCTCAATGGCATGTACAATACTTTTGTATAGCATGGCCGGCGTCAGCTCGTCTTTATTCAAATAATCGGATATACCGAGGGCAATGCTGCGAACACTAAAACTGATGTCGGCAAAACCGGTAAGGATAATGATTGGTACTGAGGGGGCCAACTGTAGCATTTCATCAATCAGCGGGGCCCCAATTTTATCAGGAAGGGTAAGGTCGAGTAAAATTACATCGAATGCATGCTGGTGCTGTGTGAGTAATGCCTGTGCCGACTTAAAATCCACAGCGATGGTCACTTCCGGCTTCTCCATCTTCTCATCGAGATATTCCGAAATGATGAACGCATCACCTGGATTATCTTCAATGACCAGTATACTGAATAACCGTTGTTCGTCTTTCATACCATCCGCTTTGTATCCACTGGCTTAGCCACCCTGTCCTCTTGCCTTCAATAAATAACTAATACAATGTACACATATCAAACCAAATTGTCAACTCACTTTTTTTGCGCTGCAAGTATAAAGCACGTCATCATTTAACAGCAAAAAAGCCCCCTTCAAGAAAGTCGAAAGGAGCTTTTATCCACCTACCAAATATCAAATAAAGCAGCAGTGTGCTTCATAGTTATTTGATGAAGAAGCTTGCTTAGCGCAAGTACACTAGCGGCGCAGCCAGCGATAGCGCCGCACAGGTGCTGGCCGGGTGAGCGGCTGTGGCATTCCAGGTGTCACATCGCCGGCCAGCCAATCAATGAGACGGATCAGCACTTGCCAAATTTTTGATGTCATGTTCTGCGATTTGCACGAAGCGCCGGTATGCACTGTTGCGCTGGGCCAATGCTTGCCTGCCAACGAGGATAAATGAAATAGTAGGCAATCGCTACTGCACCTGCCCCGATAACCGTGGGTGTTTACAAAAAAAAGAATGTGGTGAGCGGCCCTTCTCCCTGTCTGGCTTACAAACTGCTGCTATATTAATTCTCTGCTACTTCAGCCGCTCCATTTTCAGCATACTGCTCACCACATTGCATTGGTCTTTTGCTATTGCCCAATATCCGTTCTTCAGCTTTCCAAATACGCATTTTCCAGCCAT